>JBARMF010000031.1:0-8182 GCA_049802315.1 Candidatus Udaeobacter sp. | reverse complement strand
ATCGCGCGCATCACGCAAATGGCACGTGCCGCCGGCATGCATGTGATCGTCGCAACGCAAACACCGCGCGCGGACGTGATCACCGGGGTTATCAAAGCAAATATTCCCAGCCGCATTGCATTCCAGGTTGCGAGCAAGATCGATAGCCGCGTCATTCTTGACGAGAACGGCGCCGACCGTTTGCTCGGGCAGGGGGACATGCTTTATCTGCCGCCGAGCGCTTCACGACTCATCCGTGCGCAAGGTGTGCTCGTCACTGATAACGAGATTCACGCGGTCGTTGAATTTGTTTCGAAACAAAGCCCGCCTGCATTTGATACAGCCATGCATGAGAAACTCCAATCCACTAGCGCGCCGGAGGAGGAAGTGACTGCCGAAGATGAAGAGCTGGTCGAAAAATGTATCGAGATTATTCGACAGGAAAAACGCGCATCCACTTCGCTGCTCCAACGCAGGTTGCGACTCGGTTACACGCGTGCGGCGCGCATCGTTGATATTCTGGAGCAGCGCGGTATTTTGGGTCCCGGCGAGGGCGCCAAACCACGTGAGATCCTGGTCGATCTCGATGCTGCCGTTTAGCCGGCTTTTTCATTCATGACAATAGAGGGGCTTGGTAAAAAATTTCAGGAGGCACGCGTAGCGAGAAAGCTCACGCTCGATGAAGCCGCGCGCATGACTAAAATTCGCCCGCAGCGGCTGGCGGAAATTGAAGCGGACGATTTTTCGCAATTCCCGAGCCTCGCGTACGCGAAGGGTTTCCTGCTTATCTACGGGAAATTCCTGGATGTCGACGTCACGCCTTACCTGGATGCGTTTGAGGATCCCGAGAGCGTGACGGTGGACGGCTACTCGTACCTCCAGGAGAACGAGCGCGCGAAACCGGTCTCCGCGCCGGTGGTTCGGCGCCGTCCAGCTGCTAGCGGTGGTTCGGGTGGCAGCAATCGCGTTTCGCCAATGCCGCTCATTGTGGGGATAGCGGTTTTAGTGCTCGGCTTTCTTGGCATGAAATTTTTTCTCAATGTGCAGAGGCTTGCGCCTGCGCGAGGAGGCTCGAGCGCGCAAACGTCGGCAACTGCGATGCCGGCGGTTGCCTCAGGCGGATCAAGTCCGACAGCAGCTCCGAACATGGCAGCTGTCGCTACGAGTGCGCCGGTCGCGTCGCCTGTTCCGACACAGGGCGCCCCGGAAACGCGCAAGGCCTTGGCTGCTGATTCGACAGCGCCAGCTGAGCCGGAAGTGCGTAAGGCGAAGCCCGTCACTAAAGAAGAGCTGTCGCAAACCACCGCAGCAACCAATTCTCCTCCACCGGAATCAGCCGAACAAAATCGAATCGCCATTCAGCCGCTCAAACGAACTTACGTAAGGGTGACGCTCGGCGATGAGGCAAAAGCAGCATTCGAACGATGGGTCTCCCCGGGGGATGGTCCGGTTGAATTTCGCGGCAAGCACGTGTCGATTCGGGTCCTTGATCCTGAAGCCGTTAAGATCACCAAAAACGGACAGGCATTGGCACAAAACGATCAGGACGTGACGGTCAATTAGAGGAAGTCCGTCGTTTTGAGCGAAGCGAAGAATCTCGGATCAGTTCTTTGCGCAGTCAGGACTTTGAAATGGATCAGAGATGTTTCGCTTCGCTCAACATGACAAGCGCCGTATGGTTTGGACGCTGGCCTAACATGAGATGAAAAACACGACGCATTTTCCTCACAAACCGAAGGTCGGCATGATCAGCCTCGGCTGCGCTAAAAATCTCGTCGATGCGGAGATCATGCTCGGAAGCGTTTTGCAACGTGGAATGGAAATCACGTCACGCGCAGAAGACGCCGACGTGCTGGTGGTTAACACTTGCGCCTTCATCGATTCAGCCAAGGAAGAATCAATCGAAGCGATCTTGGAAGCACATCAGCAGCGCGGGTTGAATAAACGACCGGACCAAAAACTGATCGTCAGCGGCTGCATGTCGCAGCGGTTTGCGAGAGAACTGCATAACGAATTGCCCGAGGTAGACGCGTTCATTGGACTCGATCAAGTCAGTGAGCTTGGAGCGATTGTGGAAGAAATGGTAACGCGACCGTCCCGGTTGCGAGATGCAAGCGACGCAAGAGAGACGCATGCGCTACTTTTCGCCGACACACGCCCCACGTACATTCCCGATTACGACACACCGCGATTCAGACTTACTCCCGCGCATTCCTCGTACGTGAAAATTGCAGAGGGCTGCAATCATCCCTGCAGTTTCTGCGTGATCCCCCAAATGCGCGGAAAGCATCGGAGCCGCAAACCGGAATCGGTGTTGGCGGAAATTCGTGCGCTTGTCGGCGAAGGTGTGCGCGAGATCAACTTGATCAGTCAGGACACCACGTACTACGGAATGGATTTGTGGGAAGCCAGAGGCGGGTCGCGGCAGCCTGTGGATTCGACTCGCGGACCGACACTGGTGTCGCTGCTTCGTGAAATTCAACAGATCGAGGGCGAATTCTGGGTGCGCCTGCTTTACACACACCCGGCGCACTGGAGCGATGAACTGATTGAGACCATTGCTGGATGCGACAAGGTCGCGCGCTACATCGACATTCCGCTGCAGCACATCGACGAATCGATGCTGGACCGGATGCGACGCGAAACATCGCGCGCGCACATTGAAGACTTGATTCACAAACTGCGCGCTGGAATTCCGGGCTTAACCCTGCGCACTACTTTCATCGTCGGTTTCCCTGGCGAAACCGATACGGAATTCGAGATATTAATGGATTTCATCCGCCGCAGCCGGTTCGAACGTCTTGGGATATTCAAATACTCGCAGGAAGAGCGTTCCCGCGCGGCGCGGATGCCTGGGCAGCTTCCAGCAAAGATAAAGAATTCACGTTATCGAGCGGCGATGGCGGCGCAGCAATCAATTGCCCATGACCTCGCTCACAAGAAAATTGGCAGCGAACTGAAACTGCTCGTTGATCAGCCGCACATTGCCCGGAGCGAAGCCGATGCTCCGGATGTAGATGCGCGAGTCGTTTTGTCCGAGCCTGCGCCTGTGGGCGAGTTTATTTGGCGGACCGTCACAGCAAGCCGCGGTTACGATCTGGTCGCGTGACGCGAGCCGCATTTTCCTAAGCAAGATTGGGTAGTGACAAGTCGGCGATTTTTGATCAATTTCTTCCACAACAAATGGCCGAACCCGACCAACCAAAAAAAGAAACGGTTCGCATCCAGCTGCCGCATCCGCCCGTAGCGCAGCCGTCGGAGCCAAGTGTGAAACCTCACGAGACCGTTCGGATCCAGTTGCCCGTTCGTCAAACCGGCGCTTCGCCTGTTCCCTCTCCGTCGCAGTCAGCGCCCGAGAATACTTCTCCCACGAACTTTTTCCCGCCGCCGAAGCCGCCTGCTGTTTCGCGCCCATTATCCGGTTCAGTGCCTCCTCCTTCGATTCCACCTCCTTCAGGACCGAAAAAGGAGACCGTGCGCATTCCGCTGACGTCCGAACCGTTGCGCTCGTCTCAGAAAAAGACTCAGCCACTGATCGCGATGCCCAACGTGGTTTCTCAAAATCCGCCGATCGCGGTAGCACCGGTGGAGAAGAGCTCAATGCGGCTGTATTGGCTGCTTCTAGCCATGTCCGCATTGATTTTGATTATCCAGATTTGGACGTATTTTTCTTAGCTATGGAAAATTCTGCCGTTATCACGCTTAACGAATCGAACTTTGACCGCGAACTGACGCAAGACGACAAACCGATGATCGTCGATTTTTGGGCGGAGTGGTGCGGTCCGTGCAAAATGATCGCGCCGCTGCTGGACGAGATTGCGCGGGAAAAAGCGGGCACACTCAAAATTGCGAAAGTAAACGTTGACGAAAACCAGAGTCTCTCAGCCAAGTACAACATTCGCGCGATTCCGGCGCTGCTCTTTTTCAAGAACGGCCAACTGCGCGATCAGGTCGTCGGCGTTGCGAGCAAGAAGGATCTGCTCGGCCGGTTGGAAGCGCTGGCTTAGGGGAATTTTCGCGGCGCGAAAGTCGGTAGGGTCGGCGCGCTGCACCGACCGGACGCCGCAGCGCGGCGTCCCTACCACGTTGCCTTACAGGCATGCGCCCGACAGGGGTCGAACCTGCAACCTTTGGCTTCGGAGGCCAACGCTCTATCCAGTTGAGCTACGAGCGCGCACAACCCAAAATAAACCCGATTTAGCGGTTTAGCGATTTGCTGATTTGACGATTTTGATCACTGAATCTGCGAATCGTTAAATGGCTAAATCACGCCTCGCGTTTGCAAATTGTGTTTGCCTATTCGAGAGTGTGCGCCCGCAGCCGCGCGGCTGGCGACGAGTTTATGAATCAGATCATCGATACGATTGAGAAAGAACAGCAGAAAAACGACGCCAAAACGTTTTCTGTTGGCGACAGCGTGCGCGTGCACACCCGCGTTGTGGAAGGAGACAAGGAACGAATCCAGATTTTTGCGGGGATAGTGATCGGCAGGAAGGGCCGCGGACTGAATGAAACGTTCACGGTGCGCCGCATCTCGTACGGTGAAGGCGTCGAGCGGGTATTTCCCCTGCATTCGCCACGTATCGCGAAAGTAGAAGTGGAAAAACAGGGCCGCGCTCGCCGCGCGAGACTAAATTACCTTCGCGGTCGCAAGGGTAAGGAAGCGACCGCAGTCAGAGAGTAATCGACTGTAGGGCGTCTGTGTCAGACGCCTTCGGCGTTTCACAGAAACGCCCTACAAATCTTGTCACTCGTCACTTGTCACTTCGCACAAATCTGCCAATGATTTGTGCGGATGTACCGACGGTGCGGATTTCGCTACGAAAAAAAACTCCGCATCACAGGAGTCTCGCGCATTGCAGGAATTGACGAAGCCGGCCGTGGAGCGTTAGCCGGGCCGGTCGTTGCCGCTGCGGCGATTCTTCCCGAAAAATTTAGGCATCGTCGTTTGAACGATTCCAAACAGCTCGCATCGGAATTGCGCGAAGAAATCTATTGCGAGCTCATCTCGAATCCCGAAATCAGATGGACCATCGGCGTTGTCGATTCTGTGGAGATCGATCGGATTAACATTCTGCGCGCGAGCCACCGTGCGATGCGCCTCGCGATCGAAACGTTACTCGAACCGCCAGACCACGTTTTGATTGATGGTTTGCCGGTGATCCCTTTTCCACTTCCGCAGACAGCAATTATCGATGGCGATTGCATCAGTTTGAGCATCGCTGCGGCAAGCGTCATCGCGAAGGTCACCCGCGACCGGATCATGCGTGACTTTTGCGCGCAGTTCCCGCAGTATTGTTTCAGCCAGCACAAAGGTTACGGAACAGAACTGCATCTTTTGAAGCTCCATGAATTCGGCCCTTGCCCGATCCATCGCCGATCTTTCGAGCCAGTGGCGCAACCGCTTCTTGCCTTGGGCGAAATCGTCCAAGTCCGGCCATCTCCGGCGCGGCGCGCGCGGCGAGAAATTGGCGTGCCGGTTCCTGAAGCGTAGCGGTTATAAAATTCTCTTCCGGAATTTCCGTGGACGCAGCGGCGGCGAAATCGATGTTGTGTGCCGCGACAATGACACGCTGGTGTTTATCGAAGTAAAAACGCGGGCGCGCGAGGATTTCGGCAGACCATTCGCGGCAGTGGACCGCGACAAAAGGAAGCGGATCTCACGCGGTGCGCTGGCGTGGCTACGAATGCTCGATAACCCAGACATTCTTTTCCGCTTCGATGTGGTGGAAGTAGTCGTAGCCGATGACGCGAAACCTCGCGTCGAACTAATCAAGAACGCCTTTCCGCTTTCAAGACCGTATCTTTACTGAACCACCCGAATTGAAGAAACGGCGGGCAGAGGACTGCCCGCCCTACCAATCGGTCTATGTTCGATTTTAGTGGTAGGGCGCGTCACTCCGTGCGCGCCGTTCACCGCTGGACAATCGCGCAGCGAGTGGCCAAAATCACAGTCGGAATTATGGCTGATCCCATCCTCATTGCGCAATCGAACGAACAAATCTTTCTCCTGCCCAAAATGGCGAACCGGCACGGCTTGATCGCCGGCGCCACCGGGACCGGAAAAACGGTGACACTACAAACACTCGCGGAAAATTTTAGTGCCCGTGGTGTGGCGGTATTCATGGCCGACGTCAAAGGCGATCTCGCCGGCTTGAGCCAGCCCGGCGCGAACAATCCGAAGATCGTCGAGCGCGCAAAGGAGCTTAAGATCGACAATTTCACCGGCGAAGCCTGCCCGGTTGTTTTCTGGGATGTGTTCGGCGAACAGGGACATCCTGTGCGCGCGACTGTCTCGGAAATGGGCCCGTTACTGCTGGCACGATTACTCGATTTAAACGATACGCAGGCTGGCGTGCTCAACATGGTATTCAAAATCGCCGATGATAACGGCTTGCTCCTGCTCGATCTCAAGGATCTGCGCGCGATGTTGCAGTACGTTGCCGACAACGCGGATCAATTTAAGACGCAGTATGGAAATATCTCTACTGCCAGCGCCGGAACGATCCAGCGCAACCTGCTCGCGTTGGAATCGCAGGGCGCGGACAAGTTTTTCGGTGAGCCTGCGCTGAATCTTGACGACTTAATCCAGACGCAAAATGGACACGGCGTCGTTAACATTCTTGCTGCTGACAAGCTGATGCAAAAGTCGCCAAAAGTTTACGCTACGTTTCTGTTGTGGATGCTGTCGCAGTTATTTGAAAACCTTCCTGAAATTGGGGATCCGGAAAAACCAAAGCTGGTCTTCTTTTTTGATGAAGCGCATCTGCTGTTCACGGACATCGAGCCAGCTGTTGAACAGAAAATTGAGCAGATGGTGCGACTGATTCGTTCGAAAGGCGTCGGTGTTTACTTCGTTAGCCAGAATCCCCTCGATATTCCAGAGGTTGTTCTTGGGCAGCTCGGCAATCGCGTGCAACACGCTCTACGCGCGTTTACTCCGCGCGATCAAAAGGCGGTAAAAGCCGCCGCCGAGACATTTCGCCAAAACCCACAACTAAATACTGAGACCGTGCTCACCGAGCTGGCTGTAGGCGAAGCGCTTGTATCCATGCTCGACGAGAATGGCAGTCCGGAGGTTGTTGAGCGCGCGAAGATTGTTCCGCCACGTAGTCAGGTCGGTGCCATTACACCGGATGAGCGGAAGCAGATCATTAATTCATCGGTGCTCGCGGGTCACTACGAAAAGGCCATTGATCGCGAATCAGCTTACGAAAAATTGCAGGCGCGAGCAGGGGAAAAAACACAAAGCGCTGGCGCACCGCCGGTGACGGTAGCCGACTCGACAACGGAACGACCGCAATCCTCAGTTCTTGCGGAGGCATTGGGAACTGTGACTGCTGCGTTTCAGCCAACAATCGGGCCGCGCGGTGCTGTTCACGACTCGTTTGCTACGTCAATGGCCAAGAGCGCGATGCGCGCCGCGAGCAGCTCACTCGGCCGGCAAATCGCTCGCGGCCTGCTTGGCGGAATCCTCGGCGGCAGCGGCAAGCGGAGGTAGCCTTTCTGTCATTCTGAGCGAAGCGAAGAATCTCAGATTTACTTCTTTGAACGAGCGCGATTAAGGACATCCGGAGATGTTTCGCTTCGCTCAACATGACAGAGAGGAATAAAAAAAATCGCCGAACACGCGGAGCGCATCCGGCGATTTGAGTGGTTTTCAGTTTATGGCGTCGGCGCAGCCTTCGCTTCTTTCTTACCGCCCTTGCCCGCTTTCACTTCGACGTCGGTTGCGGACATTGTGTAGGTGACATGAACTTTCTCGCCAACCTTGACGTCACCTGTGACTTTGGTGTTGGCGTCGCGATTAATCTCCCAACGGTCTTTCCCCTTCTGCACCACGATCATTGAATCATTCACTTCCAGGACCGGCCCTGTGACTTCGTAAGTTTTCGCACCCGCAAAAGCTGCGCTACTTAGCGCAAGGCTCGCGGCGGCCAATAAACTAAATGCTGATTTTATCTTCATGTGCCGATTAGACTCCACTGGATTCATTCTATTCAAGCGCTTTTAGACGAGAAACGCAGGAAAGAATTGGGTAGGGCGCGACCAGAGCCTGCTCGCCGCGGCGACGGCGCGCCGAGGATGTTCGGTGCTGCAACACATCATTCCTTCGGAGGTTCGCCCCTAGCCTTGATCTCAACCCGCAGGACCAGTGGCCAGTTAACGTTTCGTGTTTGCTGGGAGTCACCCCATGCGGTGC
>JBARMF010000030.1:0-2957 GCA_049802315.1 Candidatus Udaeobacter sp. | reverse complement strand
AGAAGAAATCGAGACGGCGCGTCACGACTGATTGCTGCTCCGACGGAAGATCGCGCAGCCAATTACGAGCGCATTCGATCGTCTGATGCTGTTGCGGCCATTGGTCCCACGCGGCGCTGCCGTTGTTTTGCTCGATGAGAACTCGGAAGAACGCGTAATCGCGCAACCACGACGATTCCTCTTCGCAGAAGCGTTCGAATTCCGATCGTCGTTTTTCGTCGGCGTGAGCGGAGAAATTCGCAAACGCCTTTTCGAGAATGTGCTGCTTGAGTTCTTTGATCTCCCGATATCTCACGCGGCCGCGGCGCAGGCCTACGAGGTCGGTCTCGGAAAGTGAGTCCGCGAAATCATTGGGTGTTAAGTCCGCGGGGGAACCCGGCGCAAGATGCAGAGTTGTTGGGTCGATCGCGATCGCGCTAATGGCGTTGTATGGGCTGTTATCTGCTCCGGTTTCGTTGATTGGCAAAAGCTGAGCAAGGGTGAATCCGATTTCTGCAATCCAATCAATGAACTCACGCAACGCACCGAGATCACCGATTCCCAGATCGTTCTCTGCTCGCAACGCAAAAAGCGGCACGAGTACACCAGCGATCTTTTTGTCCGGCGACAGATTCATGAAGAGAATGACGAATGACGAATGACGAAGCTCGAAATAATGACAAAGTCCGAATAACCGATCGTCATCCTGAGCGAAGCGAAGCGCAATCGAAGGATCCCGCAGAATTGTTCATCGGTTTCGCCACGGGATTCTTCGACTTCGCTCGGAATGACGGTCAGGTTATCCCTCATTTGTCATTCGGACTTCGTTCGGCATTCGCCATTCGGATTTCGTCATTTTCTCCTCACTTGCCAGTCTTCGACGAGGTCGTTTGGAATTTCTTGCAGAAAACGCGACGGCCGCTGGAACACATCGCCGTAGCCGCCGCTCAGACGCATGTGCGGATAGGTGAGATAAAGCTCGTCGCGCGCGCGTGTGATGGCCACGTAGAACAAGCGCCGTTCTTCCTCGAGCGCATCGCGGGTATCGAGCGAGCGGCTGCTCGGGAACATGCCGTCCGTCAGCCAAATCACGAAGACCGTATGAAACTCGAGACCTTTTGCCTGATGCACGCTGGAGAGGTTGACCGCTTCTTTCTCGTTTGCCTGAGCTGGCGCAGCTTCCGCGTCGACGTTACTGATCAATGCCAATTGCGAGAGAAACTCGTTTACGTCTTTGAATTGGCGAGCGAATGCTGCGAGCTGATCGAGATCTTCCCGGCGAAGTTGGTAATTTGCAAAATTCACCTTCGCATAATCGTCGTAAATCGCTTCCACAATGGATGTGATCATTTCCGATGGCGGCTTCGGTTCGCCGCCCGGTGCGATCTCATCAAGGGTATGCGCCAGTTGTGTCCACATTTTCTTTGATTTCGACGGGACGTTCATTGCAAGCAGGCGTTCGCCGAAGTTGTAGTCCTGCGACTGCGGGATGATTCCGACTGGCGCTGATCCTTCTTCGGAGCCGCGGTCATCCGACTTCGCCGAGGCTACGACGGACAGGTCGCCCGCGGCGACAATCCCCGTTTCCCACGTGCGCCAGAGATTTTCCGCGGTGCGGTTGCCGATTCCGGGCAGCAATTTCACCATTCGATTGAACGCGACCTCATCGCGTGGATTGGCCACGAAACGGATGAACGATGTCACGTCTTTGATGTGCGCCTGTTCAAAGAAGCGGATGCCGCTGGTGATTTGGTACGGGATGCCCCGGCGCGAAAGCTCCAGTTGCAGCTCGAGCGCATGATAATGCGCGCGGTAAAGAACCGCGATGTCGTTCAGATTAATGTTCTCATCGCGCAGCTCGAGAATCCGTTGGGCAACAAACTGCGCCTGTTGCGAGCTATCATTCAGCGCGACTAACGCTGGCCTGAGCGTCTTTGATTCGCGCGTCGCGCTTAAATGTTTTCGGAATTGCCGAACGTTTGCAGCGATCGCCGCGTTCGCCACCCCCAGAATTTCCGGCACACTGCGGTAGTTCATTTCGATCTTGAACACCTGCGCATCCGGATAGCGCTTCGGAAATTCGAGAATGTTTTGAAAATTTGCGCCGCGCCAGGAGTAGATCGATTGCGCGTCGTCGCCCACTACCATCAGATTGCGATGGTCGCGCGCGAGCAAGTCGACAAGGTCAGCCTGGATTTTGTTCGTGTCCTGGTATTCGTCGACCAGAATGAATTGAAACTGGCGCCGGTAGATTTCCGCGATTCGCTCGTTCTGTTGAACCATCAATAACGTCTTTTGCAGCAGGTCGTCGAAATCCACTGAGTTCGTCGCCTTCTTCTTTTTTTCATATCGGTTCCGAACGTCTTGGATTTTGTCGAGCAACGGCAGGAAGTACGGAAATTTTTCCGCAAGCAATCCCTCCAGCGGCATCTCCGTGTTCACGGCGAAGCTGAAGATTTCCGCGAGCACATCACCTTTTGGAAACCGAATTTCCTTCGGATCGATTCCTGCGCTCGCCACCACCGTATTGATCAAATCCTTTTGATCTTCACGGTCCATGATGGTGAAACCGCTCGAATAACCGAGCGCCGTGCCATGCCTGCGTAAAATCCGATTCCCTACCGAATGGAATGTTCCGCCCCAGAGTCCGCTCGCATCCACCGGCAGCAGATTCGCGACGCGATTCAGCATTTCGCGGGCTGCTTTGTTCGTGAACGTGAGCAGCAGAATATTTCGCGGATCGATCCCGTTCTCGAGCAGATACGCCACGCGATATGTAAGAGTGCGCGTTTTGCCCGAGCCCGCGCCAGCGATCACAAGGATCGGTCCGGGTGGAGCGGTCACCGCTGCCAGTTGCTGTTCGTTCAGCTCAGCGGCGTAATCAATGTGAACGGCCGTAGATGAGGGCGCGCGTTGCAGCGTGTATTGTCGGGACATACGCTGTCGGCGCGATTCGCACGTCGCGCTACGAAACCGCT
>JBARMF010000029.1:0-2888 GCA_049802315.1 Candidatus Udaeobacter sp. | reverse complement strand
CGTAATTCCCAAAGACGACAATCGCTACCGCGAGCAGGCCTGTAACTCCTGCGATTTTCGCGGCTGTGCGTTGCGAATTGTCGACCGTGTTCATGCCGTCTTGATCTGAACTGCGGCGAGCTCGAGCAGGGGCACCTTTGCGCCTTTAATCAGCAGCCAAAGCATGATTGCCAGTTCTCCAAACAAGACTGGTTGGAAATAGCCAAAAGCGGCGCTGTAGTAAGAGGAGAAGAATAAGGCGATTATGCTGAGAGCCACATAACCAAAACAATTAATCATTAACCAGACACCGATGAAGCGCGGCAGGAACCCGGAGCGAAAGACTAACAACCCAAACGGAAAGAGCCATACGCCCCAGAAGATTTCGGCGATAAAGATTCCCTGAGAATGCAGACGAATGAATAACATGCCCAAGGCATTGCGCTGGGCAGTGTCGAACACGCTGAGAAATTCGCCGCCCCGAAAAAGAATAAGGCCAGCAATGTTGTTTAGCGTGTTGAGAAAGCCGACGGCGGCAGAGACCAAAACAAAGCCAACCATCAACAACGCCCAGGTCCTGTTTACATTGCTCAGCAACCGATAGAGCGCGATGGCGAGGCAAATGAAAATGACCTGCCCAACAAGATCACCGAGGATCGAAAGACGGAAAAGCGTTTCGTGAGCAAGAATGTTGCTCGCAGTCGCGGTGGCGTCCCCCCGTACGATTAGCTTATTGGGGACATAAATGAGACTGAAGGGCGCGGTAAATACCATTGATAAATACACCGCGCCCGCGACGCGTGCGGCTTTGTCAGTTGGATGCATTGATTTTTTGTCCTCCTTTATTATCTGTCAGGGGTTGCTTAAGGTGTTATTCAACCGCTATGACGACTTTCCCGCGGGCGTGCCCTTGTTCGAGGTAACGAAGCGCCTCCGGGACATCACTGAATTTGTAAGTTCTGTCGATAACAGGCGTCATCTTTCCGGATTGCATGAGATCGGCCAAAACCATCATGTCTTGTTTGTTAAACTGCGCGATGTAGCTGATGAATTTTTGGCTAGCGAAGCGCGAACGTACATATGCGTTGAGCTCGCCCATCAAACGCGTGGCCATACCATCGTGCCACCCTGCTCCTCCGACCCCAGCCATGACGCAAATCCCATTTGGGTTCAAGATGCGTCGGCGTTCCGAGAACGAATGGTTTCCAATGAGGTCGAAGATCAGGTCGTAGCGTTGATCGGTTTTGGTGAAATCCTCTTTCGTGTAATCAATCACGTGGTCTGCACCGATTGATCGGACAAGATCGAGATTGCGCGTGCTACATACGCCCGTCACTTCCGCGCCAAATGATTTCGCAATTTGGACCGCGAAAGTTCCGACGCCTCCCGAAGCACCGTTGATCAAGACTTTCTGGCCGGATTGAATCTTTCCTTTATCGCGAAGGCCTTGGAGCGCAGTAAGCGCGGCGACTGGAACGGCCGCTGCCTGCTCGAACGTCATGTTACTGGGTTTTGGGACGACTCCGCGACCTGCCAGAACGCAAATATACTCCGCGATGGAGCCGGTTTTCCCGCCGAAGACTTCGTCGCCGGGTTTGAAGCTCGTGACGTTGTTGCCAACTGCCTCGACCGTTCCGGCGTAGTCAACACCCAGCCGGGTATCTTTTGGTTTGCGCAGTCCGATGAGTGGACGAATTAGCCACGGGCCGCGAATCGTGAGGTCGAGTGGATTCACTGAAGCCGCGCGAACTTTGACCAGGAGTTGATCGTCATTTGGCACAGGCTTTTCAACGTCCTCGAGCTTGAGAACATCGGGTGGACCATATTCGCAGTGAACAACAGCTTTAATGGGAATGTTCGGGGCCGCGCTACTGCGATAGCAATCATTCGTCGACATCCAGTAGGCGATGAATGTCACCAATACCAAAGCGACGAAGATAACGCCTGCACTCCACTTCACGATCCGCTTCCAACGCTTACGAGGGCGGCGCCCCGGTTTTGTTTCATTCTTCATAGCTCTTCGTCCACGAGCATGTAATTGAATTAAAGCGGTCCGCGATAACGGCGCAGACGTACTGCCGCAACAACGAATGCGACCGCGAATATCAATCCGAGCCAAAGACCGGGCGAGCTCAGATATGTGCCGGGGGTCAGTTGTGGGGAGTTTACGGAATGCATGTTAAAAGCGAAGGCCGTCGGTGCGAATCCCATCAAACGGTCTTTCAACATCGAGGCGAAATGAGAGGTGCCGAATGTGATCTTCTCGAAAAACGCGATCGCAAAAAACGGCAGGATTGCCCAAAGAAAAGTTGCTCGCCGCGCCCAGCCTGAAATCAACAGAGCCCAGCCATAAATCGGCGCGTGCCAAAGAGCAATCGCGGCTAATCCATAAAGAAGAACGAACGAATTCCGAAACAGCTGAACATGTGTCCAGGTCGATGCAGGGCTCATGCCATGAGTTATCAGTAGCGCGCTGGTCCAAAGCATCATGACCAACTGCGCCGCGACTACGATCGCAAACGTTACCAGCGGCAGAACGACCAGTGGGATTGTGGCCTTCGAGAGCAATGTAGTGAGGTCCGATACAGGCAGCGACTTCCAGAACAGGATGCTGCGATCCCGGCGTTCGCCGTATAGCGCGTCGAGACAATAGAACACGCCAACAATGAAGGCAGTCACTATTAACATGATTGCCGCCATGTCATACGGCGCTTCAATTGCAGCCCGCGCTTTTGCATGATCGAGTAGCAAAACTTCCCGGCGGCGTTCCGGCAGCCCAATGGTGCTGACGAGGAAACCGAATAACACAACAATGGCAACGAGTATTGGCGCGACGTAGATCGAATGGTTCTCCCAAAGTTCGCGCCACACCGACCAATAGAACGGCCGCGGTGGAGTCGGTCTGTAGC
>JBARMF010000028.1:0-6791 GCA_049802315.1 Candidatus Udaeobacter sp. | reverse complement strand
TTTCTCAGTTTTGGCTTTCCTGACCCTAGTCACCTTCGCTATCGTCGGAATACTGGGACTCGCGCTTCCGTTAATTTTACGAGGACATGGTGCCCGACCTGGGACCGCATTGCTGATCGCGTTCTGCTTCTTGTTATTTGTCCTCGCCTGTCTGGCTTTCGGTTTTGCTCTGGCTTTGCAATTAATGATCCCGGTCATGTATCGCCAACGTTGTCGGGCTATGGATGCTTTCAGACAGACGATCAGATTAATCGTAGACCATCCGGGGCCGGTGCTTCTCTACATGTTGTTTTTTCTCGTGCTAGTGATCGCGTCCGCAATGATTAGTTGTGCGGTAACATGCGTGACTTGTTGCATCGCTGCGATTCCGTACATCGGCGCAGTTATCCTTTTGCCGATTCCAGTTACACTTGGCGCGTTCTCGCTGTTGTTCCTTCGGCAGTTCGGTCCCAATTACGATGTATGGGGCGATTCCATGCCGCCGGAATTTTTGCCTATGTTGATGCCACCGCCTGCACCTTCGGGAACTGAAGCAGGCTAACTAAGGAACCAACGCGGAGCAGATGAGGCAATCCCAGGTGACGCTGCGCTGAAAAATGATTCTTTGCTGCGCGCAGAATGACATTCAAGGGAACGACGATTTCGTGGTACAATCCGGACGATGAACTGGGATGCGATTAGCGCCATCTCACAATTGATCGGCTCACTAGCTGTCGTTTTGTCCGTGCTATATCTGGCCGTGCAAGTGCATCAGAGCACGCGTGTGGCCAAGCTGGCAATGCAAGACGCCGCGGCGTCGGCCCTGCGCGATGTGACCAAGCCGTTGATGGAAAACGCCGAACTGGAACGAATCTGGCGCGTTGGGATCGAAGATATTAATGCGCTGTCAGTTGAAGAGCGGGCACGATTTTTCCATGCTTCCTACCAATTCCTGAAAGCGTTTGAGACGATCCATTTTCATCATGTTTACGGAATGATGGACAGGGATCTTTGGGAAGGCTGGCACGGACTTCTTCGGCATTACGTCTTCGCGCCGGGCATGGCTCATTACTGGAAACTTCGACCTGAAGTTTTTTCGGAACGGTTTCGCAATTTCGTTAACTCGCTCGAACCACCGACGAATCAGCGCACGGTGGGCACCCTCTTCAAACAGGAACCAAGCTAAACTGCCTGGCCGCTGTAGAAAAAACCTGCGCTGGCATGAAAGCGATGTGAAACGCCTCGCACTCCAAAAGCACTTCGTGCGAAATCCAAACGAGCTTGCCGACTTTCGCGCAAGCCTTGAGAGTGCGCACGCCTCCTCGCGCCGCTTTCGTGATTACGGTTTCCTGTAGCTACTTACACGGCCCCGGCACAGGGATCACGAGTTTGCCGTCCTTCTCGGCGACAAAGTTTTCAGAGCTGCTGGATGAGCTGCCGTTCGCGTCCTTGTTCTCCACCTTGATCACCAGCTTTTTTGTTGGTTTGAGATTCAGGCAAACTTTGCCGGTTGGTCCGTCCATCGGCGTCGTCGCTTTTTTAACGTCCTCCGGCGTGAGACTAACGAGCTCAATCTTTGAAATTTTCCCTTCGGCTCCTCCCGACTGCATCATTTTGTAAAACTCGAGGGCTTGGGGATCTGAGCCTTGTGTGTAAAGGAAAGACTCCAGAGTGGCTGTGTCCTTGCCTTCCAATGCCGCTTTGTACTTGTCGGTGAATGCCTTTTCCTGCTCGGGCGAAGCGGCTACTAAACCGAACGCGAGCGTGAGCACTAGTGCGCCAGCTACTGTAAAGATTTTCGTTGAGGTTTTCATGGCCGCCACCGTAGCTGGCTCGATTTCGGCAATGCAAGCCAATTCGAAACAGAAAAATCGTTGCTGAGTCCCGTTGCGCGGGCTATTCCAATCTGCCCGTCTGGGCATCGATAAACAGCTAGTGTCATGTTGAGCGAAGCGAAACATCTCGGTTTATTCTTGTGGGCGACCGATCCAGAAAAGATCAGAGATTTTCTCCCGCGGCTGCGGGATCAGAATGACATACCGTACGATTGTTAGCTGCCGATGAACATCCACGAACATCAAGCCAAAGAGTTGTTGCAGAAATTCGATGTGGCTACAACGCGCGGCAGAGTCGCGGCGACACTCGATGACGCGGAGCAGATCGCGCGCGAGCTTGGCGATATCGATATTGTTGTTAAGGCACAGATCCATGCTGGCGGACGCGGCAAGGGCACTTTCAAGAACGGGTTTAAGGGTGGCGTGCACGTTCGCAAAACGCCGGACGAAGTTCGTGATGTTGCTGCGAAAATGCTCGGCCAAATTCTGGTGACGCACCAAACCGGGCCGGCTGGTCGTGTGGTAAACAAGATTCTCGTGGCAGAATCGGCCGATATCGCGCGCGAAATATATTTTGCCGTCCTGCTCGACCGCGCGACCGCGGCGCCTTTAATTGTCGCCAGCACGGAAGGCGGTGTGGAGATTGAAGCCGTTGCAGCAAAATCGCCCGAGAAAATTATTCGGGAGCCAGTTGACCCGTTAGCCGGCCTGCAGCCATACCAGGCGCGCAAACTGGCAAGCCAACTCGGTTTCGAATCATCGCAGTTAAAGAACGCATCAAAACTGTTCGAAGGACTTTATCGTACTTTCATTGCGTACGATTGCTCGATGGTCGAGGTCAACCCACTGGTCGTTACAAACAAAGGCGAAGTCCTGGCGCTGGATGCCAAGTTTAACTTTGACGACAACGCGCTGTATCGGCATCCGGAGATCGCTGCGATGCGTGATGTAGCTGAGGAAGACCCTCGCGAGGTCGAAGCGTCAAAACATGGGCTCAATTACATTGGACTGGACGGCGACATAGCGTGCCTCGTCAACGGCGCCGGCCTCGCCATGGCTACCATGGACATCATCAAGTTTTACGGCGGCGACCCGGCGAATTTCCTGGACGTCGGTGGTGGCGCGACGGAAGAGCAGGTGACCGAAGCGTTCAAAATTCTGATCGCCGACAAACATGTGAAAGCGATCCTTGTCAACATTTTCGGCGGGATCATGAAAGTGGACATCATTGCGCAAGGCATCATCAACGCAGCAAAAAGCGTTAAGTTATCTGTGCCGTTGATTGTTCGTCTCGAGGGGACAAACGTTGAGAAAGGAAAGCAGTTGTTGAAAGAAAGTGGCGTCGCGCTGATCGCAGCGGATGATCTCGCTGACGCGGCGCAAAAGGCGGTCGCTGCCGCTGCGACCGCAAATCACAAATCCCAACCTCCAAATCCCAGGTAAAAAGCCAAATCCCAATTTCAAAATGGATGATGGCGCGAAACCACGTGATCTCGAAGATCGGACATTTCGATTTGCCGAAGCGATTCGTAGCTTCGTCAAACAGTTGCCGAGAGCAATCAGCAATGTTGAGGACGTTCGACAGTTGGTCCGAGCATCTGGATCAGTCGCGGCGAATTGGATCGAAGCTGATGAAGCACTGAGTAAGAAAGATTTCTTGCTCCGGGTGAAAATTTGTCGCAAAGAGGCAAAAGAAAGTCGGCTGTTCCTGCGGCTGATCGACACTGCTACGAACAGTAGTGCGACGGCTCGGGACAATCTTGCTACGGAAGCACGCGAACTGGTACTCATCTTCTCCTCTATCATATCGAAGAACCAATGACCGCGACCGCACGTTTGGAATTTGGCAATTGGAATTTCCCTGGGATTTGGAATTTGGGATTTGGACCCTCTCGAAAAATGAAGTGCAGCATAGCAGCAATGGTTTTATTCACGACCGCTGCAGCAGTGTCTGGGGATGACCTTCCGCGCAAATCCAAAACGCCGCGCGAGAGTTATCCGAATGTCGACGTGATCTACGATTCCGTGACCGCGCCTGATGGGAATCGTTTGCGCACAATCATTACCAGGCCACGGAACACAACAGGAAAACTTCCAGTCATCTTTGTTGCAGGTTGGTTGAGTTGCGATTCGGTTGAAGCGCCGACTAACACGAAGGACGAGAGCGGCCTCGTTTTTCGCGGTCTGGCTCAGCTTCCGAAATTCGTTCTGTTCCGAATGGATAAGCAGGGCGTCGGCGACAGCGAAGGCGTTTGCTCCGAGACGGATTTCGATTCAGAGCTCGCCGGTTATCGTGCGGCTTTCCGCGCGATGAAGAATTACGATTTTATCGATACGAAGAAAATTTACATCCTCGGGATCAGCAATGGAGGAGGATTTGCGCCACTCGTTCCTGAATCGGAGACAGAACGAGCGCAGGTCCGTGGTTACATTTCAGTCGGCGGCTGGGTGAAGACCTGGTTTGAGCACATGCTCGAGATCGAACGGCGTCGATTCGCATTGATCGGCAAATCGCCCGGCGAAGTTAACGATCGCATGAAAGACGCGGCGACGCTTTATCACGAGTGGCTGATCAAAGGCCGACCGGTCGACGACATTTTGAAGGAGCGACCGCAACTGGCTGATCTTTGGCCCGAAGGAAAAGACCGTGCGCATCTTTATGGGCGACCGATTCGCTTTTATCAGCAGTTACAACAACTGAACCTCGCCGCGGCCTGGTCGCGCCTGAAAGTTCCCACTTATGTTCTTCGTGGCGCGTTCGATTGGATCATGAGTCGCGACGATTCCGAATTGATCGCTTCGTATGTGAACAACAATGGCGATCTCGCGACGTTTTATGAAATCCCCCAGACAGGCCACACGTTTCAGCATTATTTGAGTTTGGCTGACGCGTTCAAAGGAAAGCGCGCGCCGTTCGATCCCAAAATCATCGGGTTGTTAGCCGGCTGGCTGCGCAACGAAGCGACTACGCATGAAGGTTAACAACATCGCGTTTGTTGGAATTCCAGTGACTGACGTTCGGGGTGCGCGGAAGTTCTACGAAGAAGTGCTTGGACTCGCCGTGTCTGACGAAATGATGAGCGGAAAATGGATCGAATACAACGTTGGTGACAACACGCTCGCCATTGCGAACGTCGGCGAGCAGTGGAAGCCGTCGGAACAAGGGACAGGTGCCGCTCTCGAGGTGGAAAACTTCGACGAAGCGATTAATCAACTGAGAAATCATGGCGTACCGTTCGCTGCTGAGCCCTTTGAAACGCCATGTTGTCACATGGCGGTGGTGCAAGATCCCGACGGAAACAAGCTTATAATTCACAAACTCAAACCCGAAAACGAGAAAGGAATCTGCAAATGATCACGAATGAAGTGGCCTTTGTTGCCATTGCTGTATCTGACAAGGAACGCGCGCGAAAATTCTATCAGGATACGCTGGACTTGACGCCTACTCGCACACAGATGGATGGCGCGTGGGTCGAGTACGATCTTGGCCCGATTACGATCGGAGTTGGTTGTCACCCGGCGTGGCAACCTTCGCGCGATGGAACTACCGTTGCGTTTGAAGTCGGCGATATCGACGCTGCTTACACGAAGCTAAAAGAGCGCGGCGTGATATTCGACATGGAAAAAACCGAGACGCCAGTCTGCTGGATGGCGCAATTTCGCGACCCCGACGGAAACAAGCTCGTGATTCACAAGAGAAAATGACGAAGCGCGAATGACGAATGTCGAAGGAATAATCAAATGACGCAGCCCGAATCAACAGCGCACGCGTCTTCCGGGATTTTCGTTATTAGAACTTCGTCATTATTTCGTCATTCGTCATTCGTCATTCGTCATTCCAATCATGTCTGTATTAGTTGATAAGAACACACGACTGGTTGTGCAGGGCATCACGGGTAGCGCGGGCGCGTTTCACACCCGGCAGTGCATGGATTACGGCACGAACGTGGTTGCTGGCGTCACGCCCGGGAAAGGCGGCCAAATGTTCGACGGGAAAGTCCCAGTGTTCGATACCGTTTGGGAAGCCCGACAAAAAACCGCATGCAACGCATCGATGGTGTTCGTGCCTGCTGCTGGCGCTGCGGATTCTATCCTTGAAGCAGTTGATGCCGGAGTCGAGCTGGTAGTTTGCATCACGGAAGGAATTCCAGTGATGGACATGATGCGCGTGAAAGCGGTTATGCGTGGAAAGAAGTCGCGACTGATCGGGCCGAATTGTCCGGGCATTATCACACCCGGGCAATGCAAGATTGGAATTATGCCCGGCTACATTCACAAACCCGGCAACATTGGCGTGATCTCGCGTTCCGGCACACTGACGTATGAAGCAGTCTGGCAGTTAACATCACGCGGTTACGGACAATCAACCTGCATCGGGATCGGCGGCGATCCGATTCACGGTTTGTCGCACCTCGACTGTGTAAAGTTGTTCAATGACGATCCCGGCACAGACGCGATGATCTTGATCGGCGAAATCGGCGGATCTGCTGAAGAAGAGGCCGCGGAATGGATCAAAGTGAACTGCAAAAAGCCCGTAGCAGCATTCATCGCGGGAAAAACCGCTCCGTCGGGGCGGCGGATGGGTCACGCAGGCGCGATCGTCTCCGGCGGAAAGGGAACTGCATCCGGAAAAATTGAAGCGCTGGAAGCTGCGGGAATCGCAGTGGCGGAAACCCCGGCTGCAATCGCCGACACGCTCATATCGAGAATGAAGGCTTCCGCGTAATCTGCCTCGTTCAGAAATCGCGACAACTTCGCTACCGAATTGCCGAATCGAACTACGCCAAGTGATTCGTTAGCGTCATCCTGAGTGAAATCGAAGGATCCCGTGGAAAGCGCATTGACGTGAAGCTACGAGATTCCTCGACTTCGCTCGGAATGACAGATTGATTAAGGCTCTCTTATGAACACACTCGCACTTATCGCAATCACCTGGATCGGGAAAGAATACCGGTTCATTGGGCTGGACTGGAGCTA
>JBARMF010000027.1:0-1983 GCA_049802315.1 Candidatus Udaeobacter sp. | reverse complement strand
GGACTGCCCTCCTCGCGCGCGGCAGCGCGCGTTGGCGGCGGAACATTCTTAGGATTTTCGGCTTTGATTTTTTGTTCCAGTTCCTCCTTGTTAGGCACGCCCTTCCAGCCGCGCTCGATCTTTGGCTGAGCAACCTTCGCCTTCACCGCTGGCGGTTTCGCCGCAGGTGCTGCTTTTGCGAGCCTCTGAGGAGCGGCGACCAGGAGTTTGTTTCCCTGCACCTTGGTGAGCGTTCCCGACTTGATTGCGGTCGTTAGGTTGGTCGGCGCCTGCCGCTCGATCGCCAGCCGCTGAATCGGACGGCTCGAGTATCTATTCACCACAGCGAAATCAGGGCCGTAGTTATAGACCGTATTGTTCTGAACGTAGATGTTTGTCACGTTCACAGTGTTCGTGATGTAGGTAATGTTCTGGGCCGTCGGGATAATCCGATCTCGCAGGACCGGCTCACCGATGAACCGCACATCGCAGAAGTTGTAATAGTCAGGACCGATATCGTACGTCACATCCACGTTCGCGCCGATGGGCTGGTTTTCATAAACCACACCCGGCCCGCGCGGAGGCAAAGGCGCCCAACCGATGTAATCGCCACCGGTCCGCCATGACACCCAGGCCGGTCCCCAATCCAGATCTTCTCCCGGAAACCAGACCCAGCCGTAGTCTGCGAGATTGGCCCAGCGCCCGTAGTGATACGTGGCCCACCCGAAATCTTCATAGCTGATCCAAGTCCACCCGTAATCAGTGTATGCCCAGTAACCGTCGGAGTATGGACGCCAGTTCGGATCCCTCACCACGACATCCGGCTGCCAGCCGTAGCCGTAGCCTTCGACATCAATCCAGTTCCCACCGGAAAGATTGTCGTAAATAAAATCCATCGATACGTCCGCTGCCCTCGCCTGTGGAAGAACAGACACAACAAAAGCCAGCATGCTTAATGCGAAGAGAATTTTTTTCATAATCGTGAGTAATGTAGGCGTTCGACTTTTCCGCCTCGGTATTTATTCAACTTCTAATTCGCAACCCGCATCGGCCGCGCGCGGGTTAGAACGCGCTCTTGCGCAGAAACATCCAACCACTAATCGACACGAATTGACGAATCCCACGGATTGGGAAGCGGTCGCCGCGAACCCAGGAA
Source organism: Candidatus Udaeobacter sp. (assembly GCA_049802315.1). GTDB lineage: Bacteria > Verrucomicrobiota > Verrucomicrobiia > Chthoniobacterales > UBA10450 > Udaeobacter. The sequence goes on along the minus strand of JBARMF010000027.1, from coordinate 848 downwards.
ATGGGATTTTCCGAAATACATAGAGCCGCGAGGATAACAGCGAGCGAGTCGGGGCGACGAGCGACACACGGCTTCCTGCGTTCGTACTGGAAAGAAAGGCTCCGGTCATTTAATGTTGGCGCGATGAAGTTTAAGCGCGAAGACATCCTGGCACGGCTGCGAGCTGGCTTGCCGGCTTTGAAACGGCAATTCCCGCTGCATGGGCTGAGCCTCTTTGGATCTGTAGTGCGCGGAGAAGCATTCGCGGAAAGTGACATCGACGTCATTGCTGACGTCGATCCCTCGATTGGTCTGGACTTCGTTACGCTCGCAGACAAACTCGAGGAGTTGACCGGACACAAGATCGATCTGGTCTCCCGTCGGGCAATTAAACCGCTGTTGTGGAAGCAAATTGAACGCGAACTAATTGATGTCTAAACGCGAGCCCAGCGTTCTACTCCACGACATCCGCACCTCAATTGAAAAGATTCAGCGTTATACCGCTGGATTGGATGAAGGCTCATTTCTCACCGACGAAAAGACGATCGACGCAGTAGTACGCAATCTCGAAATAATCGGAGAGGCGGCAAAGCAGCTTCCCCCCGAATTCAAGAATCGACACTCAACGATTCCGTGGCTGCGAATAGCCGGCTTGCGCAACCGCATCGTGCACGATTATGCGGGAATCGATCTGAAACTTGTTTGGAACATTTTGCAAACAGCGATTCCCAAGCTGGCCCATCAAATCGCCGAGTTGAAGTAACGAAACATTGCAGGAGTTTACGATTCCAAAGCACTCGTGCTCCGTGCTTCGTCATTCCCAGCATCCGTGTCATCCGCCTGCCGCGCCGAAGCCTTGCGCGAAGGCG
>JBARMF010000026.1:0-2697 GCA_049802315.1 Candidatus Udaeobacter sp. | reverse complement strand
AGATTTAACGCGCTTGGAGGAGCAAGAGCTGACGCAACGGTGATGGGTGTACCGGCCGGCGCAAGTTTGTTCTGAGCGACCACTGCCTGTGCAGGGCTCGCCGCTGGCGCCGGAGACTCGAGCTTTTGTTTTTTGCCCTTTTTCCCTTTCGGCGCTGGCGTCGCTTTCCCGAGTTTGTCATTGCTTGCCACCAGCGGTGGGGTCAAGGCAAGTGGCGCAACAGGTCTGGCTTGTTCGATGCGCACCAGTTCATTTTTGGCAGGCGGCGGAGTTGCGCTCGCGCCAGGTATGGCGATCGGGCCCCCTTGAGCTACCGCCATTTGCTGTCGGTTTTCGGCCAGGTGTTGTTCAATGGAAGCGCGTTCCTGCGATTTAAACAGCGGCCAACCTCCCACGAGATTGAGACTAAGCGGTGGTTCGAGGCGAAAGGTGCCGAGACCGCGTGTAACCGTATAGCTTCCATATAGCAAAGGAACCGTGGTCACCAGAATTCGGCCATCGACTAATCGCTCGGCATGAATCACTGCAGAAATGTCGTGTGTGCGCTCCAATTTCAGTTCCAACCCGACGCTGAGCGTCTGCTTCATCAGAGGCAGAGCTTCGGGATTGGCGGGATAAATGTGTTCCATTAGCACCTCACCACTGTCCACGGCAGCGGTCAGCGCGGCCATACCGGTGGTAAACACATCGTCCGGACGTAGCTGGCGCACTCCGATAATTGTGTACCGGCCCACAACATATGGAACCAGGCCGCGCACCTGCTGAAAATTTCGAATGTAATTGCGCAACAGCTCAGCATTCGTTTTCGCAAGCTCGGCGGCGCCCATTCCAATGTAGCGCTCGTAAAGCTCGCTGGCGTTAAGAAATTCGCCTGGCGGCGCAGCTGTTAATTCGAAGCGTTTCGGCTGCTCAATCTTGTGCAGCTTTTGCAGGATTCGATAGCTCTCAGGTCGCTCCGGTTGATTGAAGATGTAAAAACTTCCGAGCCACGCTGCGAGCGCCAATCCTGTCAAAAGCAGGATCGCAACCGTCCACGCGAAATAATTGATTCGCTCCGGCGGACGGTTGTATGGCTCGTCGTACGGATCGTACGGTTGAGTGCCATAGTCCATCAGTTCAGCGCGCGACGATTCCCGGTTTCAATCTGATTGCGCCGCTTCGAACGACGAACCGCATCCGCATGTACGCGACGCGTTTGGATTGACGATTCGGAAACCTGTGCCGGTTAAACCGCCGGTGAAATCCAAGGTCGCGCCCCGCAAGTAGGAGACGCTCTCGTCGTCGATAAAAAATTGCACGCCATCGCGCTCGACTGTTGAATCGCCTTCTTCTCGTTCGCCAAGTGTCATCTCGTAATGCAGACCGGAACAGCCGCCTTTGGCCACTTCTACTCGCAAACCCTTTCGCGAGTTTTCCGGTCGCTGCGAAAGAAGACTCTGGAGCTGTCGAACCGCGTTGTCCGTGACGTTGATCATTGTATCCAAAATTACGGCTACGAGGTATCTAAGTCAAAAAACCAAGCAACGGCGCTACGCGCTCAAGGAGTGACGGCTTCCCAGCCGTCAGCGTCCAAATCGACCCCGAAAGCTTTCGGGGTCGCTCCTTGGCGGCAAACATCGCGGCGTTTCCTGTCATTGATTTTCTTCGCAATCGGATTTCTGGAATTTACAATCGAGACACAAGATGGGCCGGATCCGATTGCTTTCTGAGACCGTGGCCAGCCAGGTGGCGGCCGGCGAAGTGGTAGAACGCCCGGCATCAGTCGTCAAGGAACTGGTTGAAAACAGTCTCGACGCCGGCGCTCGCAACATCGCTATCGCTATTCGTCGCGGGGGAATTTCTCTGGTTCGCGTGATCGATGATGGCTGCGGCATGGGCCGCGATGACGCGCTGCTTTCGCTTGAGCGACATGCAACCAGCAAAATTCGTTCGGCTGCCGACCTTCAAGCCATCGCTACACTCGGGTTTCGCGGCGAAGCCTTGCCTAGCATCGCCAGTGTGTCTCGATTCCGCGTAAGTACACGTGAAGCAAGTGCGATTGCCGGGACAGAAATTATTGTGAACGGCGGCAAAATCGACGTTGTGCGCGACGGCGGCGAAGCACCAGGCACTCAAGTCGAAGTGCGATCGCTTTTTTACAACCTGCCAGCCCGCAGAAAATTTCTTCGTTCGGAGAATACCGAAAGCCGCAACATCGAACATCAGATTCATTTGCAAGCGATCGGTCATCCTGAGATTGGCTTCTCGTTGATGCGCGACGATCGCATCGTGTTCCAGCTGCCGGCTACCGCAACGCTCGGCGATCGTATCCGAGACTTATACGGCGTGGAATTGTTGCAGCGCCTGGTTGAAGTAAACGGCGCTGCCTCGCCGAAAATTCAAATCAGTGGCTTTATCGGTCAGGCAGGCCTGAGCCGGCAAAGCCGCAGCCAGCAGCTCGTGTTCGTGAACGGACGTGCGATTGAAAGCAATCTTATCACGGGCGGCGTCCGCGAAGGGTACCACACGGCTCTTATGAAGGGACAATATCCTGTTACATTCCTTTTTGTTGAGCTCGATCCCGCCGCTGTCGACGTAAACGTACACCCGGCAAAACGCGAAGTCCGTTTTCGTGATCCCAATAGTGTGCGCGAAGCGGTGGTTCGTTGCATTCAGCAAACACTGGAACATGCTCGCGCTAACTGGCAGGAAAAATTT
>JBARMF010000025.1:0-2091 GCA_049802315.1 Candidatus Udaeobacter sp. | reverse complement strand
CCGATGATGTCGGCATATCTGTTGCCGCCTCATCACGTCGAGCATGGCTTCAAAGGCTTTGTTGATCGTACATTTGATCGTCTTCGCGATTGGTATGGGAACCATCTGGATCGCACGTTGCAGGCCCGCCCTGCTGTTTACATTGTTTGGGCCGGGATTTCGTTGCTCGCGGGTTTGATGTTTCTCGCAATTCCCAAGGTCGCGACGAAGGAACTCGCGCCGAAGGAAGACCAGGGCGTGATCTTTGGTGTCATTACGGCGCCGGCCAATGCGACCATTGATGACACGATTCGTTATGCCGATGCAGCCGGAAAAGTATTTCAAGATATTCCCGATACTCGTTTCACGTTTCAAATTACAAACCCAAGCAGCGGGTTTGGCGGAATGGTGTTGAAACCGTGGGGTGTGCGCAAAACGCCGACAAAGGATTATTTGCCCATTGTGCAGCAGAAGTTGTCTGCTATTCCGGCGATTCAAATGTTTCCGATTATGCCGGAAGCGCTCCCCGGTTCGGACAATTTTCCGGTGAGCTTTATCATCGCGTCCACAGCAGACCAGGAACGAATCCTTGAATTTGCGAAGGACATTTTCCAAAAAGCGATGAAGGCGCACGTGTTTCAGTTCGGCGATATCGACACGAAAATTGACCAGCCCCAGGCGCGGATCGTTATCGATCACGACAAGGCTTCATCGATGGGACTCGATATGCAGAAAATCGGCGCTGACCTCTCTGCCAGCATCGGCGGAAATTACGTCAACTGGTTCAACATGGAAGGCCTCAGCTACAAAGTCATCCCGCAGATCAAGCGCGTGGACCGGTTGAATCCGGAACAGTTGGATCAAATCTACGTCAGCGGGCCTAACAACCAGTTGATCCCACTGAACACGATCGCGCACACCGAGCACACAACCGTTGCGCGATCGCTTAACCGCATGCAGCAACTGAATGCCGTCACCATCAGCGGCGTCCCGGCCGGTTCGGTCGACGCCACGCTCAAGTTCCTGGAGGACGAGGCACACCGAGTCCTGCCGCCGGGGTATGTGATCGATTATACGGGCGGCTCACGTCAATTGCGGCACGAAGGAAACACTTTTCTTGGAGTCTTTATGCTAGCTGTTCTGCTGATTTTCCTTGTTCTCGCAGCGCAGTTTAACAGCTTCCGCGATCCGTTGATCATCCTGCTCGGGTCCGTCCCGCTCGCGTTATTCGGCGCAGCTATATTCATGTTTCTGAAGATGCCATTTGGAAAATTTTTCACGGACGGCTGGACTACGTCATTCAATATCTATTCTCAGGTAGGCCTGGTTACACTGGTCGGTCTTGTTTCCAAGAATGGCATTCTCATCGTGCAGTTCGCGAACGAGCTTCAGCGGAAAGGCATGGCAAAACTCGCCGCTGTGGCACAAGCCTCGCGAATTCGGTTGCGCCCAATTTTGATGACGAGCGTTGCGACCGTTGCGGGTCACTTCCCACTTACAATGGTGACTGGCGCCGGTGCCGCTGCGCGAAATTCAATCGGTCTCGTCCTCGTCGGCGGATTGAGCCTCGGAACAATCTTCACGCTGTTCATCGTTCCGTCGCTCTACATGCTGCTCGCGAGAGAGCATCACGAAAAATCTTTGATGGATGTCGGCTGGGACGACACGCCGGAGGATGTCGATCTCACGCCTGAAATGGCGCCAGCTCTCGCACCAGACGGTGACGGCAACGGCTGGAAAAAATAATCAAGGAACGACGGCTTGCCTGGCCGCCGTAGCCTTGGCAGAGGCGGGGGCATACGTCGACAAACACCTGGCGGCTGGGAAGCCGTCACTCCTTGGCTCAAAACAGCAGCCTCGATGAGTTGCCCCACCGAGGCTTTGTTTTTTGCAGCCCCGAAAGCTTTCGGGGCTGTCTATTCCCGAAATTTAGCCAGGCCCTCGCGGTTGGAACTTCCGCTGCAGCCACAACTTACGGGGACAGCTTTAGCGGTTCTCTTTGCCAAAGCTTCCACGAAATTCAGCGAGATCAGTTGAGTGGCTGATTTTCGTGACGAACCACGGCTCGGGTGACAGCGTCGATACTGTCTGCTCCTGGATCGCCTTTCCGAT
>JBARMF010000024.1:0-20111 GCA_049802315.1 Candidatus Udaeobacter sp. | reverse complement strand
TTAACAATTGAGTTCGAGGGGAACAGTTTTGGAACGTGGCGTGTGTCCGGTGCCTAACCTGGTCCGATCGTCGCCAGTGCGACTCGCACCGTCGCTTTAGATTGGACCGCGCCCCGTTCCGCTTCATCGAGACGGAATAAGTCACATTGCGCTGTCAGAATTAATATCGACACGCGCGGATAGGAGTATTAGCCGCTGAAGAACCGAAAAGCGAGCAGTGGAAGCGGAAGCGTTCCGAAATCACCACCAACCTCAAACCTAACAAGCCTATGTAACCACCATCTTAAAACTTACCGTTGACACCCTTCATAGTCCCTCCGGCGTGAAATCTTGCGCGAATAACACACGATTTAGCTATTAAGGAAAGCATGACTAGTGGGCTGTAACTCGGGTATAATAAGATGTTCCTTGAGCTTCAAGGCAGCGATCAAAAGCTTCTGTCCCAACGGAGTAACGTAGTATTTGTAGGTTCGGCCAATCCGCCGGATCAAGCCGTGTAGTCTCAGGCGCTTGAGAATGCGCCCGATCTGACCCGCATTCTTGTCGGTGAGCACGCGTTGAAGGGAGCGATTAGTCAATCCGCTGATATGATGCTCTCCGCGGAGGAGAGCCAGGAGTGCCTGCAGATCTGCGGCATTGAAGAGATTGAATCCTCGCCAGGTCCGATTGGAATGATCGCGCGTCGTTCGCGTGATCTTCTCTAAGGCTAGCCGTCCCGAACTATGATCCTCTAGCTCTCCCACAAACTCCAGGTAGCGTCTTGTGGCCGCTGCCAGCAGTTCGCGCAGATCGCCCAGGCTGTAGATCGATCTTTTTAATGCTGCCAGTTGGTAACGATACCCTCCGGAGCGCTGTGCCACCTTGCGGTGGTGTTTGAAGAAGGTGACTTCGTGAGTCGTGCATTCGATCCGCAGCACCTCTTTTTGTTTGTCATACATCTTAATCGCCTGCCGGTTGAGCGTGTGCTTGATCCGCGTGCCTTCCACCCGCGTATGAAAGTCACTCTGCACCTGCGCCTGCGGACTCAAGCGCTTGCCCAGAAATCGCGCCACTTCTCCCGTGCGCACTGTAAGCACAGCTTGACGACTGATCTCCTCATAGATCGGCTTGAGGATCTCTGCATTCTTAAACACGATATCAAGCGCATACTCCACCTGCATCAGGCTGAAGTGGTAGCCGCGCGCAAATCTCTTCGCCACCGGGCAGAATCGCTCGGCCAGTTCATTGAGCTTACGGTAAAGCGCGCGAAGACTAAACTCATTGGCCAGCCGCTGCGCTCTCTGCCAGTCGCTCATCTGGACAAACGCATTATCAAGCATCTTGAACGTAATGCCCTTGCGAGTCAGTTGGCGCGCCAACCATTGATGCTGGTTAAAATAAATTTGCAGGCGAAACGGCAGCCAGGTGGGCACCTTCACAAAGCACAAGCCTAACTCCTCATCGATAAGGTAGAAGTAATAGTGCAGACAGCGGCCGGGCATCACCCGCACTCCGGTGCGACCGGTCACCTTATCCCGCCACGGCTTGAAGCAACGACACCTTTCCATCGCCGAGAAGATGTGGACCAACCCTGGATGTTCTCCTCGCTTTACCAGCACCGCCGCAATCCGGTCTTCCTTGCGAGCGCCTTTGCTGACCAGATACTCGATCTCCAGCCCTGCTCTTTTGGCCAACGCTTCGGCGTTCTCCCGCACTGCCTCGCGCAGAGGCTCCGCGAACTCTCCCAGCTCGAAGCAGCGCAGATCGCGTTCGTTTAACCGGTGCTGCACCGCTGCCGGATAGGCCACATCCAGCAACGTTCCAGTAATCACCAATCGATCATAGCACCCCAACGCGGCCTCAATCTTCTCTCCATGTCGCTGCAGAAATAGACTGTCAGTTATCTTCATCCCGCAACCTACACCCACTACCGCCTTGGTTCCGGCTCCGCCGGGTTAAGGGTTAGGCGTTGCGGTCATTTGGAATTCAACCCTCCATCCGCCACAAGGCTCATCTGAAGTAGCGAGAAATCCACGATGAGCCGGCTCGCGCCACTGGCATGGAAACGTGCGATAGCTGCGCCCTCCATGTGCGCTCGCCACTGCGCCTCGCTGGCCCATGTCTCCACGAAAACTAAAATCCTGCTGTCCTCTCGCGATTGGTGCAGTTCGTAGCGCAGGCATCCGGCTTCTTTGACGGTCTCCGCCACGAGTTCTTCCTGTGCCGCGCGGAGCGCTTCCTCCTGGCCGGGTGCAGCCGTGGCGATGGCCACGATAGTCAAAGGCGATGCACTCATGGCTTGTCGTGGCCGATGTCTCTGGCGGTGGGCGCTCCGTCGAGCCAGTTCACCGTCCAGCCGTCTTCGAGGATGATAATCGCCTGCGCACCCGCGGGAACCCAAGCCTCGTGGACGATATGCCCCGGCAGATAGAAATAACCGCCCGCCTGCACGTCAAAGCGTTCGCCGCTATCGTTATTCTCAAAGAGGTGTGACCCGCGAAGGATGAAATGGGTCTCACTCTTCTCGTGGGTGTGCTTGGGGATGTGCAATGCCGTCGGGAAGTCAATCATCAGCGTCGTGGCATTGGTCTGCGGGTCGGTGCGCAGGATGGTAAAAATCGGAGAGTCCTTGCCCAAATCGGGAAGCATCATCTCCCATTTGTGGTCTGGTCGGTTCTTCAGGATGGTTTCGTCGGTCATGGTGTTGGTTGTTGGTTAATTGCTGAGTGCGCGAGCAACGCCTAACGAGAATTAGGCGAAAATTTTCGCCTAACTCGGTTTTTATCCTGCAAACGCTCCGGATAAAAGGAGCATATTGAGCGGCGCTTCTATCGCGAATACAGCTCGACGACGAGCTGTTCGTTCACGATCGGCTGCATTTCTTCCCGGGACGGGATGCGCGCGACTTTGCCGCTGAGACCGTCGCGATCGACTGTGAGCCAGTCGGGCACGGGAGCAATCTGGGTGAGATCAAGGTTGCGCAGCGCGAGTTGCCGCGATTTCGGTTTGTCCTTGATCGTAATTTCGTCGCCTGCTTTCACATTATACGAGGCAACGTTCACGCGGCGTCCGTTCACGAGCACATGCCCATGCGACACTAGCTGGCGCGCGGCACTGCGAGTGTTCGCGAACCCAAGGCGGAAAACAACATTATCGAGTCGCGTTTCCAACAACTGGAGAAGCGTTTCACCGGTTACACCACGCTTGCGCAACGCTAGCTGGAAAATGCGACGGAACTGTTTTTCAAGCAGTCCGTACTGGTAGCGCAGCTTCTGTTTTTCGCCGAGCGCAATCGCGTAATCGGATTGCTTGCGTCGGGAACCTCTCGGACCGTGGATGCCGGGAGGATAATTCTTCCGCTCCAATGCTTTCGACGGCCCGAAGAGCGGCACGCCGTAACGCCGGCTTACTTTTGTTTTTGGTCCTGTGTATCTGGCCATTTCGGAAAGTTTATAGTTGAGAGTTGATAGTTGATGGCATCAGACGCGGCGCTGCTTTGGCGGACGACAACCGTTGTGCGGCACCGGCGTAACGTCGCGTATCACCGTGAGATCGAGCCCGATCGCCTGCAAAGCGCGCACGGCGGATTCGCGTCCTGCTCCCGGTCCTTTGACCAACACTTCCACTTCTTTGAGTCCATGGCCCATTGCCTGGCGCGAGGCATCCTGAGCCACCATTTGGGCAGCATAGGCGGTGCTTTTGCGCGAACCTTTGAAGCCAACCTTGCCGGCACTCGACCATCCGATCACGTTGCCTTTCAGATCAGTAATCGTCACGACCGTGTTGTTGAACGTGGCGAGCACATGCGCAACGCCCGAATGAACGTTCTTGCTCCCTTTGGCTTTGACGATCTTCGGCTTGTCAACCTCTTCGGTTGAGAGGGAAAGATTTTCGGTCGCTCCTGCTGCAGGCGCTGCCTGTTCTTTCTTTGGCTTGGCCGTCTTCTTTGCAGCTGGCCGTTTAGGTGCTGAGTCTTTTGAAGCCTCTTTGGGCGCCTCGGCTTTCGGAGCTGCCTCTTTGGCCGCATCGGCTGTCGGACCTGCCTCTTTGGCGGCTTCGGCTTTCGGAGCCTCCTCATTGGCGGTCGGTTGCTTTTCACCGGCTTCGCCTTGCGTTTTCGCTTCGTCCGGATTTGCGGGATTCGTTTCTTCAGCCATATGAGTCAATCCTTAAACTTTGCCGGCTTTGGCGTCCGGATTGCGAATTACGCCGACCGTTTTGCGAGGTCCTTTACGCGTCCGCGCGTTTGTTGAAGTACGTTGACCGCGCACGGGCAAACCTTTGCGGTGGCGGATGCCGCGATAAGAATTGATCGCCTGTAGACGTTTCAAATTGCCTTGTACGTCGCGCCGCAGATCGCCTTCGATCTTGAGCTTGTTGTTCGTAATAGCGTGAATGATCTCATTCAACTGCTGTGGCGTAAGATCTTTCGCCCGGATGTTTGGGTCGATATTCGTCTGCTCGAGGATGCGCCTGGAAGTGCTAAAACCGATTCCGTAGATATACGTCAGAGATACCTCGACGCGTTTGTCTGCTGGAATTTCAACTCCGAGTAATCTTGGCATAAATCAATACTTCACGACTACAGCAATCAGCCCTGGCGTTGCTTGTGCCGCGGGTTTTTGCAGATCACGCGCACAACGTTCTTGCGCTTCACAATCCTGCAACTGGCACAAAGTCTTTTTACTGATGGTCGTACTTTCATAATTCGCGAAATCGAAAACCGCGGCCGCACGCCGGGTTGTCATCTTTGGCGATAAATAATTCGCCCTTTCGACAAATCGTAGGGTGAAACCTCTAGCATAACTTTGTCTCCTGGCAAGATCCGAATGAAATGCAGACGCATTTTGCCGGAGATATGTGCCAGCACGCGACGGCCACCCGGAATGTCGACCCGGAACATGGTATTAGGTAGCAACTCTACGACAGTGCCCTCTACCTCAATTGCGTCTTTGCGCGCCATGTCAGAATTTCGGGATCGTCCTTCGTAATCAGAACCGTGTGCTCGAAGTGCGCCGATGGCAGGCTATCCGCTGTGCATACTGTCCAACCATCGTCGAGCAATCGGACGTCGGACGTGCCGATGTTAATCATCGGCTCGATCGCAAGCGTCATCCCCGCCTTTAATTTTGGTCCGCTGCCGCGTTTGCCGTAATTGGGGATTTGGGGTTCCTCATGCATTTTGCGCCCAACCCCGTGCCCCACAAATTCGCGCACTACCGAAAAACCATATCGGCGCGCTTCATCCTCAATTTCAGCGCAGATGTCCCCCACGCGCCGGCCTTCATGGGCAACGCTGATTGCGCGCGCGAGCGCGTTTTCGGTCGCACGCAGCAACTCGTCCGTGCGCTCGTCGATGATTCCTACGGGAACAGTCGTGGCGTTATCGCCAACCCAACCATCCTGAATAATGCCGATGTCGAGCTTCACCACGTCGCCATACTGAATGCGCCGCTGGCTGCCAATACCGTGGACCACTTCGTCGTTAAGAGAGATGCAAATGTTCCCGGGAAAGACGCGATGCCCCAGCCGATAACCCAGAAAAGCGCTCTTCACGCCCGCTTCGCTCATGAAATCCGCAGCTGCCTGATCGACTTCCTTGGTTGTAATTCCAGGGCGAATCAGATCGCTGACTCGATCGAGTATTTCGCTGGCGGTGCGGCACGCCTGCCGCATTTTCTCTACTTCCTTCGCGTTCTTAATCGGAATCATTTCGCCGTCTTGTTCTCAATCAATCTCGAGATGTCGGCAAAAACGGCATCCCGATCGCGACTGGCATCAATCCGATGCAGGATCGACACCTTTTTATAGAAGGCTCCCAGCGGTTCCGTCTTCGTGTGGAACTCTTGCAAACGCGTTTGCAACACGCCCAGATCATCATCGTTGCGGCGCTCCAATCGGCCGTCGCAATACGGACACACGGGGCGATTAGCGAACTGTGCACTGGACGAACTCGTCGTGAAACCGCACTCGCCACATTGGAGCCGACCGGTAATGCGATCGCGCACAGTCTCCTCCGACACTTCCAGCCAGATCGCCAGATCCAGCGCGGTACGTAACTTCGTCAACATCGACATCAAACTTTCAGCCTGCGGCAATGTTCGGGGAAATCCATCGAATACAAATCCGTGGCCGCCATGCAAGCGCAACCAGTCCTCGATTAGTTCGATGATGATCTTGTCCGAGACCAATCCACCACTGCGGAGCGCTTCGGCAGTCTCCTGCCCCAGCGGTGTCCCTAGATCGCGTTCACGGCGCAGAATCGCCCCGGGCGAAGTCACAGGAATCCCGAAGTGCCGCGTAATCATTTCCGCCTGGGTTCCTTTACCGGAACCGGGCGGGCCGAGAAGAACAAGCCGCCTTTTCACCTATCGCCCATACAGAAAGATCGCGACCCCGGCAATCACGAGCACGGCAATACCCACACCAAACCAGATGAGGGTCCCACTGCCCACCGCTTCGCCGCGCGCGTAAGCAGCGCGATCAAACGAGCGCCCGCGGATTCGGCCCTTGCGCAAAAAGCCGTCGTAATGCCGCTGAATCAGGTGCGTCTCCACTTGCCGCATGGTATCGAGCATAACGCCCACAATGATCAACAAGCTTGTGCCGCCGAAGAATTGAGCGGTGATCACCGGCACATTCAACCATTGGCTGAGCAGACTTGGAAACACTGCGATCAGCGTCAAAAAGATTGCGCCCGCAAAAGTCAGACGCGTCATGGTGTAATCGAGAAAGTCGGCCGTCGGTTTTCCCGGTCGCACACCCGGGATGTAACCTCCGTATTTTTTCAGGTCGTCCGCGATTTGGGTCGGTTGAAATTGCGTGGCGACCCAGAAGTAACTGAAGAAGAAAATCATTGCCGCAAGAGCGAGATAATGCGGCCACCCGGTCGAAAGCGCTGCCGCAATGCGATTCGCAGTGGGACTATTCTTGAAGCCGTAGCTCACGATCGTCGCAGGGAACAACAGGAGCGCCCACGCAAAGATGATCGGCATCACGCCCGCATAATTCACTTTCAAAGGCATGTATTGCGTCTGGCCGCCGTACATTTTCCGCCCGACCACGCGTTTCGCGTACTGCACAGTTATTTTACGGACCCCTTGCGTAATTGCGATCACTGCGGCGATGACAAAGATGAGGACCACCACGAGCAGCACCAGCACCATCGGGTTCACCTGGCTCGCTCCCTGGCCCGATGGAACAAAAGTCTTCCAGGCCTGCACCAGCGCAGCGGGCAGCCGCGCAACAATTCCTATCGTGATGATGAGAGAGATGCCGTTGCCGATACCGCGCTCGGTGATTTGATCGCCCAACCACATCAAAACCAACGTTCCAGTCGTTAGGGAGACCACCGTGACGATTCGGAATTTCCAACCAAGATCGTCCACCAGCGGGACCCCAAGTTGTCTGATTGTGTCAGTAATTCCGGGCAGCATCGTGTGATACGATTCCGGGTGCTGAAATGACAGCGCCAGCAAATAACCTTGGAAAATGCACAGCACTAACGTCGTGTAGCGCGTCAACTGCATGATCTTCTGGCGCCCACCGTCTTCGCGCGCCAGCCTGCCGAGTTGCGGAATCACTGCAGTCAGCAGCTGCATCATGATTGACGCGCTGATGTACGGCATGATCCCGAGGGAAAAGATAGCGCAGTTTTCCAGCGCGCCGCCGCTAAACAAATTAAACAGCGCGGCTAGACCGCCTCCCGTGCGCTGGCTGAGCGAAGTGCGAAACCATTCCTGCAAAACGCCCTGATTCACACCCGGTGTCGTAATCGCAGCCCCCAGACGCACAACCACAATTACGGCCAGCGTAAACAAAATGCGCCGGCGCAGCTCTGGTATCTTGACGCTATTTAAGAACGCCGAAATCATTCGCTTTTCTTCTTGCGCGATTTCGTTTTCTTAACCCGCGGCTTAGCTTTCGCGACCGCAGTGTCTGATTCCGTTTCCGACGAAGCAACGGCCGTTTCGCTTTTTTCAATTCTGCGCGCTTCGCGCAGCGTGACGGTTCCACCGGCCTTTTCAATTTTTTCGCGCGCCCCCGAACTGATTTTGTCGACTTCCACTTTGAGGTCGTGCTTCAGTTCGCCGTTGCCGAGGATTTTGATGCCGACAAAATGACCACGGATGAGATTCGATTTGCGCAAAAGTTGTTCATTTACGACTGTGCCGGCCTCAAATGCGTTGAGGTCACTCAGATTCACAACAGCGTAATGCTTGTGAAACGCTGCGTTATTAAAACCACGTTTCGGCAATCGCCGAATCAGAGGCATTTGCCCGCCTTCGAAGCCGAGGCGGATGCTCCCACCCGAGCGCGCTTTTTGGCCTTTGTGCCCCTTTCCGCTGGTTTTCCCGTGCCCTGAGCTTTCACCGCAACCAAGCCGCTTAACGCGATGACGCGAGCCGGGGCGCGGCCGAAAATTATGGAGCCGCATCATGTGACTCACCTCGTCCATCGCGGGACGAAATCCCACGCAGTTTGAAAATTTGATCCTTGCGCCGAAGCGATCGCAGTGCGGCGATCGTCGCCTTCACTACATTGGCATGATTGCTTGACCCGAGCGATTTCGCGAGCACGTCCCGAATGCCGGCCGCTTCCGCAACCGCTCGCACCCCACCGCCGGCGATGATCCCGGTTCCGGGCGATGCAGGACGCAGCAACACGCGCGCACCGTCAAACTCGCCGAGCACTTCGTGCGGAATCGTGTTTTCGTTCAGTGAAACTTTTTCCATTCCTTTGCGTGCCGCCTCAGAGGCTTTTCGAATAGCCTCGGAAACTTCGTTGGCTTTGCCAAAGCCGTATCCCACCCGTCCATCGTGGTCGCCGGCAACAATCAAGGCGCTGAAGCTGAAACGCCGGCCGCCCTTCACGACTTTCGCGCAGCGATTTATGAACACGACTTTCTCACTCGTGTCACCCTTTGCCGTCGATGCCTTTTCTTGCCTGCGATCTGGTCGTCTTCCTGAGGTTCTCTGATTCATGAATTAAAACTTTAAACCGCCCGCGCGCGCCGCATCAGCGAGTGCCTTCATTTTTCCGTGGTAAAGAAATCCGCCGCGATCAAAAACAACCCGGTCAAGCTTCTTCGCAAGTGACCGTTCCGCGATTGCCTTGCCGACTAGTTCCGCCGCAAGGTGGTTTGCATGCGCTTTATTTTCGCCAAGTAAAGAACGCTCAGCAGTCGATGCAGCGGCGATGGTGCGTCCCGCATCGTCGTCGATCACCTGCGCATAAACATGTTTCCCGGAAAAATGGACTGCAAGGCGCGGCCGTTCCGCGGTCCCTGCGACTCTTTTCCTAATCCTTCGATGAATGCGCTGCTGCGCTGCCTTACGAAACGTCGCCATCTTATTGAACTGTCTTGCCTTCTTTGCGACGAATCTGCTCGCCCGCGTAGCGAACACCTTTACCCTTGTAAGGTTCCGGCGGATAAAAACCTCGGATATCGGCTGCAACCTGGCCCACTAATTTTTTATCAACGCCCTGGATGGTGATTTTGGTGTTATCGGCCACAGTGATTTTGATGTCTTTCGGGATCGCAAATGCAACCGGATGAGAGAAACCGAGGCTCAAATTGAGGTTCGAGCCCTGGACGGCCGCTCTGAAACCGACGCCTTCGATCTCCAGTTGTTTGGTAAAGCCTTCGCTGACTCCCTGAATCATGTTGTACACGAGACTACGCGAAAGTCCGTGCAACGCTTTGGCGCTACGCGTTTCCGCTTCCCGCACTACCGACACAAGGTTGTCTTGCACACTCGCGCTGATTTCGCGGGGAAGCGTCCACTGCAGTTTTCCCTTCGGTCCTTCTACTGACACCTGTCCGCCGTCGCCGACGTTCACCTTAACCTTGTCGGGAATCTCGACCGCTTTATTTCCGATTCGTGACATGAGCTTTTGATTCCGTAAATCGTCACCAGACGTAGGCCAGCAGTTCGCCGCCGACCTTTTGCTTTCTTGCTTCGCGCCCCGATAAAATGCCTCGTGAAGTTGAAAGAATCGCCAGACCCATTCCACCAAGGACTCGCGGGATTTCATCCGCGCCAACGTAACGGCGCAAACCGGGGCGACTGACCCGCTTCAGTCCCGCAATCGCGCTTGATCGGTCCACAAGTTTATTGACGACCTTGATTCGCGGATGCGCGCCGCTCGTGTCGACCGAATAATCGGAGATGTAACCCTCCTCTTTGAAGATCCGTGCAATTTCGGCTTTGATTTTCGAGTACGGAATGAGCACCTCCGGCTTTTGCGCACGCACGCCGTTGCGGACGCGCGCGAGAAAATCAGCAATAGGGTCTGTAACAGTGCTCATAAAAATCAGGCGGCTTGCGCGGCGGGCTTCTTTGCCCGGTCGCTAAACGGCATGCCCATTTCGCTCAAAAGCGATTTAGCTTCCTCGTCCGTTCGCGCCGTGGTCACAATTGTAACATCAAATCCGATGTTGCGCTTGATTTTGTCGAGTTCGACTTCGGGAAAAATCGACTGGTCGGAAATGCCGAGTGTGTAATTGCCGTTCTTGTCGAAGCAGCGCGGTGATACGCCGCGGAAATCGCGAATACGCGGCAGCGCAGCCTTGATAAAGCGCTCAAGAAATTCGTACATCCGCTCGCCGCGCAACGTGACCTTCGCGCCGATGGCCTGATCTTTGCGCAACTTAAAATTGGAAATGCTTTTCTTCGCCAGCGTCTCCATGGGCCGCTGTCCCGTAATCAAGGCAAGCTCAGCTTTGGCTTCTTCCAGCGCTTGCTTAACGTCGGACTGCGAGCCGACTGAGGTGTTAATCACCACCTTCTCGACCTTTGGGATCTGATGAGCGTTTTTGTAGCCGTGGCGTTTCTGGAGCGCCGGCATGACGTGCTCTTTATAGTGACGGCGGAATTCGTTTTCCATGGAAAGCAATCTGTCCTATTTGGGTGGCGCCTCGCTGCGCTCGGCACGCTCCCCTTTTTTGTCTTTTTCTGATTTTGAGCCCTTCTGCGATTTCTCCCGCTCGACCAATCGTACATTGGAGATGTGAATTGGGCCCTCGCGTTCGGCGATCTTCCCGCTGGGATTATCTTGAGACTTTCGCAGGTGCTTTTTGATAATGCGAACGCCTTCCACCAATACGCGCTGCTTGCCCGAATACACAGCAAGCACTCGCCCGGAAGAACCACGGAAGTTCCCGGAAATCACCTCGACCTGATCGCCTTTTTTAACGTGATGCTTGACGCGGTTCATAAAACTTCCGGAGCGAGCGACACAATTTTCATAAAGTTGCGTTCACGCAATTCGCGTGCGACCGGCCCAAAAATGCGGGTGCCGCGGGGATTCAAATCCTTATCGATAATCACGATGGCATTGTTATCGAATCGTAATAGCGAACCGTCCTCACGCCGGATTGGCTGTCTCGTGCGAACAAGGACTGCCCGCACCACTTCGCCCTTTTTAACAGTTCCGGTTGAGCTGGCTTCTTTCACATTGGCAGTGATCACGTCGCCGATGCCGGCGAAGCGCGTTTGTTTGCCAATCACACCGATCATCGTCGCCATGCGCGCGCCGGTGTTGTCAGCCACATCTAGTCTGGATCGAATTTGCACCATTGAAATTTACCTTCGAACGACTTCTACCAGTCGCCACCGCTTCAGTTTGCTTATTGGGCGCGTTTCCATGATGCGAACAGTATCACCGGGTTTCGCCTGGTTCTGTTCGTCGTGCGCATAAAATTTCTTCATCTGCTTGACGATCTTGCCAAACTTCGCGTGTGGCACGCGGGTGACGGTCCGCACGATGATCGTCTTGTTCATGCGGCTGGAAACCACCTCGCCTGTGCGTGTCTTGCGCGCGGCACGAGTCGCCGTTTCAGCTTGCGTCGGTATCGGTGATGGAGATTCTTGCTCGGCCATAATCTATTTCTCCTGCGTTTTTTTTCCGCGCTGCGATAGCTCTGTTTCAATTCTGGCGAGGTCGCGCCGCAGTAAGCGCAGCCTGCTTGGCTGCTCGAGCTGACCGCTCTGCTGTTGCAGACGCAGATGTAGACTTTCTTGACGCAGGTCGCGTCGCTTCGTCAGCAACTCGTCCATTGCCAGCTCGCTGAGCTCTTTCATTTTCATGTTTGTTAGGCAGCCCTCACGTGATGACACCACCTGTCATCCCGAACGCAGTGAGGGATCTCACAAATTCGAGTCCGCGTAGTGCTCGAAAAAATCCAGAGATTCTTCGACTCCGCTGCGCTCCGCTCAGAATGACAGAAACAGTTCATGGTTGTTAGGCAGCCCTCACGTGATGGCGTGTTAAAAACTTCGTCCGCACAGGTAGTTTGTCGGCGGCAAGGCGCAGAGATTCACGCGCGACCGATTCCGGTATCCCATCCAGCTCAAACAAAATGTTGCCGGGCCGTACGGTGGCAACCCAAGACTCAGGCTGGCCTTTACCCTTACCCATCCGCGTTTCCGGTGGCCGCTTCGATACTGGTCTATCCGGGAAAACACGGATCCACAATTTTCCTTTGCGCTTCATGTTGCGTGTCAGCGCGACACGAGCGGCTTCCAGTTGCGTGTTGGTGATCCACGCTCGTTCAAGTGTCTGCAAACCAAACTCGCCAAAGTCGATCCTCAGGTTGCGCGAAGCAGTTCCCTTTCGGCTCCCACGCTGGGCTTTCCGATACTTCACACGTTTTGGCATCAATGGCATAAGAGAGTCCTCCTAAACTTCAGCTGGCTCGGGTGGCGGCGGTGGCGGCGCGGCAGGCGCAGGGGGCGGTTCGGCTGGCCGTTCTTCTTTTCT
This sequence comes from Candidatus Udaeobacter sp., assembly GCA_049802315.1. Lineage (GTDB taxonomy): Bacteria > Verrucomicrobiota > Verrucomicrobiia > Chthoniobacterales > UBA10450 > Udaeobacter. The sequence continues at coordinate 7,367 of JBARMF010000024.1, read as the reverse complement.
GCAGATCCAACATTTCACGCCTATCTTGCCGTAAACCGTGTTGGCCTCAGCAAAGCCGTAATCAATCGGCGTGCGCAGCGTGTGCAGTGGAATTTTCCCCTCGCGGTACCATTCCGAACGCGAAATCTCAGCGCCGTTCAGTCGACCGGAGCTACGGAGTTTGATCCCTTCCGCGCCAAAATCCATTGCTGTTTGCACGGCTTTCTTCATCGCGCGCCGATAAGCGATGCGGCGTTCAATCTGCAGCGCAACGTTTTCGGCAACCAGCTGCGCGTCGATCTCCGGTGTCTTGATTTCCTGGATATCGATCTTCACCTGCTTGCCGTCAGCCATCTTGGAAATTTCTTCCGTCATCTTCTCGATTTCCGCGCCCTTGCGTCCGATCACAATTCCAGGACGCGCTGTATGAATAGTTACGCGAATGGAATTCCACGCCCGCTCGATCACAATTTTCGCGACCGCCGCAAATTGCAGCTTTTTCTTCACGTAGTCGCGAATCTTCAGATCATTGTGCAAAAACGCCGGGAATTCCTGTGGCGAGGCGTACCAGCGCGACCGCCAGTCGCGATTCACGCTCAGCCGGAAGCCGATTGGATTAACTTTTTGTCCCATAAAATTTACTTCGATTTTTTCTTGGTCTTCGGAGTCCGCTTCGGTTCCGCTGACTTTTGATCCGAGGCGGTCGCTGCACCCTGCGCCGCGTCGCTCGCACCGTCCTTCTTCGCCGCTTTGTTTTTCGCTTTCTGCTTCGCTTTTCGTGTTTCCCGCGTCTCGATGGCGATTTCGTCCGAAAGCACGATGCGAATGTGACTGGTCCGCTTTAAAATCTGGCTGGCGCTGCCGCGAGCACGCGCCATGATACGTTTCAGCGTCGGTCCTTCGCCGACGGTCGCTTCCTTCACCACCAAACCGTCAGGTTTGAGGTTCGCATTGTTCTCGGCATTGGCGATAGCGCTCTTCAGTGTTTTACCGATCAGAAACGCCGCCTTTTTCGGAGTAAACGCTAGCAAATCAAGCGCCGCCGAAACAGGCAAACCCTGTATCTCACGCGTGACTTCGCGCACTTTGAAGGCCGAAATCCGCGCATATTTGTATGTCGATCTAACTTCCATTATCTCAAACTCACATCGGGTTGCGCATCCACCTGGAGGCGATCACCCACCTTAATTTTGTCCTTCTTCGAATCCATTTCCTGAACCACCGCGCCGCAGATTTTCTGCCGCACATCGACCACCCGCAACGTCGCGATCTTTCGATCATCGCGCATTACTCGCATTGGCATTCCGATCTTAACTCCCTGTTTTTCGCCAAGATTGCCGACGACAAACGACCATTCCTCCTTGACGCTGATCACGCTGCCGCCCATCAAACTCGGCTCCGGCGCTTCTGGCGGATTTGTCGACTTCGTGACCAGCTCGTTCGTGCTGCGCAATTGCGTTTCAACATCCATCCGCGCCTGCGCGTCGTCGCCTTGCGACGTTTTAATGTAGCGCAAGATCGCTTCATTTAGCCGCAGCATCTGGTCACGAAACTCATCGCGTGTTTTCTGCGCCAGTTGAAGATCGCTTACCGCGGCCAGCAAACGCTGCTCTAGCTTCGACCTGTCCTTATTCACCGATGCCAGGCCGAGAGCTTCCATTCGCAATTGCAGATCGGAATATCTGCGGCGCAGCTCTTCCGCCTCCGCATTCGATTCAGCCAAGCTACTGGTCAATGCCTTCATAGATTCCTGGGCAACGGATAATTGCTTTCGCAATTCATCATTTTCCGCCGCCGCAGGTTCTGTCGTCTCCGACCGCGCTACGGTTTCAATTTTGGATTCTGACAAAGAACTGTTTCCCTGCGCTTGCACTGCCGAAGCAGCCATCAAGCACCCTGTTGCTAACTGCAAAATACCGATTCCCAATTTGAAACGGCCGTCGCCGCGTCTCTTCAATTGGCAATTAGAAATCGGCAATTCGAAAATTCTTTCTTATTTCGTCACCTTCGCCGTATGCGAACCGTGTTTCCTAAACACGCGTGTCGGCGAAAATTCGCCGAGCTTGTGGCCCACCATATTCTCAGTGACAAAAACGGAATGAAATATTTTCCCGTTGTGCACCAAAAACGTGTGGCCGACAAAGTCCGGCGTCACCATCGAGCGTCGCGACCAGGTCTTGATCGGTTTCTTGACGCCCGAAGCGTTCATCTTGTCGATCTTTTCAAGAAGATACGACTCGACGAAGGGTCCTTTCTTTAACGATCTAGCCATAAATTTCAAGTGAGAAGTCGATTAGTGCTCACGACTTCTTCTTCGCTCGTTTCCTTTCCAAAATGAATCGGTCACTCGGTTTATGTTTCGAGCGGGTTTTGAAGCCTTTCGCCAACTGCCCCCATGGACTGACGGGATGATGGCGACCACCGCCACCTTTTGATTTCCCCTGGCCACCACCCATCGGGTGATCGATCGGGTTCATGACCATGCCGCGCACATGCGGTCGTCGTCCTCGCCAACGAGTACGTCCTGCTTTCCCGCTGGAAACGTTCATATGATCGACGTTGCCAACCTGGCCAATGGTCGCAAAGCAGTTCTCGTGAATCCGGCGAATTTCGCCCGAAGGCATTTTCACCAGCGCATAATCGGCTTCAAGCGCAGTAAGCGTAGCCTGTTGCCCGGCGCTGCGCGCGACCTGGCCGCCGCGTCCCGGAGTCAATTCAATGTTGTGAACACTTGTACCTAGAGGAATTGCACGAAGCGGCAGTGAATTCCCCAAATCAGGTGCGACATCATTTCCGGCATTAACAGTCGCTCCGACTTTAAGTCCACTCGGCGCGAGAATGTAACTTAATTCGCCATCGGCATATTTGATTAGAGCGATGCGCGCCGAACGATTCGGGTCGTACTCAATGCCTATCACTTCCGCTGCGACACCGTGCTTACGCCGTTTAAAATCGACTTTGCGATACTTCTGTTTGTGACCGCCGCCTATATGTCGCGATGTCAACCGACCACGGTTGTTGCGACCCCCGCTCCTTTTCTTCGGCTGAAGAAGACTTTTTTCAGGGCGCCACTTGGTAATTTCATCGAATGCAGGCAGCGACTTGAAACGCTGTGTCGGCGTGAGTGGGCGAAATTCTTTGAGTGCCATAACTTCTCGCGATCAGACCAGGTCGATCTTCTCGCCCTCCTTCAAGGTCACGATTGCCTTCTTCCACCGTGGGCGACGTCCAAGAGGCCCGCGCAAGCGTTTCTCTTTACCCGCGTAATTACACGTGTTCACATTCACGACCGTTTTCTGAAACAGCCGCTCGATTGCGTTTTTGATCTGAATCTTGTTCGCCTTTGGGCTGACACGAAAGACATACTTGTTCTGCTTCTCGCTCATCAGCGTTGACTTCTCAGTCAGCGACGCAGTCTTAATAATATCGTGCTCGTTCATCGCGTTCTCTCCGCCAGTTTTTCCAAGGCCTTCTCGGTCACGAGAATTTTTTGGAACGCGAGCAACTGCTCCGTGTTGACATCCGCCGCAGTGGAAAGTTTCACCGGCTTTACGTTGCGGGCCGATTTGTAGGTTTTCTCGTCAAAAGAATCGGAAACGATGAGCACTCTCTTGGCATCAGTCTGTTTGCTGAGAAGATCGACGAACGATTTTGTCTTCAGCTCGGACACAACAAACTTGTCGATGGTTAAAACATCCCCGGCGTTGATGCGTTCGCTCAACGCTTTTCGAAAAGCGAGTCGACGAACGGATTTTCCGACTTTCTTCGAATAATCGCGCGGCTTCGGGCCAAAAACGACGCCGCCGCCCCGCCAAATCGGCGACGACTTGTAACCGGCCCGGGCACGCCCTGTTCCTTTTTGCCGCCACGGCTTTGCGCCTGACAAATCTACTTCGGCCTTCGTCTTCGTGTTGGCGGAACCAGAACGCCGCGCGGCGCGCATCGCCACTACCGCATCGTGTACAGCCTGGGTCCCGCGACCGTCTTCGATGAGGTCGATCTTTGCTTCTTTCGCTCCGGCTTTGGTTAAAACTTTCGCGCTCATTTCTTCTGCGCCATTTCACGCAGGGTCTTCGGCTTCTTCGCCTTCTCTTCTTCCTCATGCTGCCGGTGCTCAGCATGCAAGGCCCGTAAGTGTTCGGGATGTTTGATGGCCGGTCGCACGATCACATAACTGCCGTTCGCGCCGGGCACAGCACCGCTTATCAAAATAATTTTTTCTTCTTCGCGCACCTGCATTACCTGAAGATTTTGCACGGTAACACGCTGATCGCCCATATGACCGGGCATCCCTTGGTTCTTCCAGATGCGTCCGGGCGTAGAGCGATTGCCAACCGCGCCGATGCGCCGATGCGTCTTCGAACCGTGCGCCGCGCCTTGCCCATGGAAGTTGTGCTTCTTCATCACGCCTTGAAAGCCTTTGCCTTTCGAGCGGCCAATCACATCGACGAAATCGCCCGCCTGAAATTGCGTCACGCTCAAGTTGACGTCGCCTTCGGGAAGATTTTTTTGCAGGCGAAATTCGCGCACGAATCGCTGTGGCCCAACTCCGGCCTTCTTGAATTCACCGAGCAACGGTTTGCTGACACGCGATTCCTTTTGCGCGCCGAACCCGACCTGTATTGCCAAATAGCCTTCGTTCTCTTCGGTCAAACGGCGCAACAAAGTATTATCGCCGGCCGCGATCACAGTCACCGGACACAGTCGGCCTTTGGCGTCGTAAAGGCTGGTCATACCAATTTTTTGTCCTAGAAGTCCGATGCTCATGACCATGCAATCGCAAATATTTCAGAAGTGTCTCCGCTTAGATCTTAATCGTGATGTCAACGCCCGCAGGCAGGTTCAGTTTCTTCAATTCGTCCACTGTCTTCGCGGTCGGCTCGATGATGTCCAGCAAGCGTTTGTGTGTGCGAATTTCAAATTGTTCCATCGATTTTTTGTCCACGTGCGGGGAACGATTCACTGTAAATTTTTCGATTAACGTCGGCAGCGGAATCGGTCCAGCGACGCGAGCGCCTGTTCGTTTAGCAGTATCCACAATCTCGATGGCGGATTGATCCAGCATGCGGTGATCGAATGCCTTCAGGCGAATGCGGATGCGTTGGCCGTTGCTCATTTCGACTCCTTTTTCGGAAGATAGCCAGCTTGGCTGTCTCGGCTGACAGGCAGCTTGCCTGTCGATGCGCGGGCAAGCTGCCCGCGTGCCGAGTCAGGCTGGCAGCCTGACTTCCTACTGCGAATTTTCTGGCGATTGCTCATTTCGCCTCCTTTTGATCAAGAATTGCCGCGACTAGATTCGCCGGGACGGGCTCAAAGGACGAAGGCTCCATCGAATAACTCGAGCGGCCTTTCGACAACGACCGGATCGCCGTCGCATATCCGAACAATTCTGCCAGCGGCACCATCGCGTGAATGATCACCATGTTGCCGCGCGTCTCGATGCTATTGATGGCACCACGTCGTCGGCTCAAGTCGCCGCAAATATCACCCTGATATTCTTCCGGGGTGATGTTCTCGACCTTCATGATCGGCTCCAGCAGGATTGGTTTACCCTGCTTGAAGCCGTCTTTCATTGCGAAAATTGACGCCATCTTGAATGCGAGCTCGTTGGAATCGACTTCGTGGAATGAGCCGTAAACGATGTCCACTTCCACATCGACAACGGGATAACCGCCCAGCACGCCGTTGAGCACCGCTTCGTCGATGCCCTTCTTCACTGCCGGGATGTATTCCCTCGGAATAACGCCTCCCACGATCTTGTTCTCGACGGTGAGACCGTTGCCGCGCGTGCCGGGACGCACGTCCACTTCCACGTGTCCATACTGCCCGCGGCCGCCTGATTGCTTAATCAATTTGCCAACGCCATGGGCGCTGGCAGTGATGGTTTCGCGGTACGCGATCTGCGGTTTGCCAGCGTTCGCGTCTACTTTGAATTCTCGGAACATCCGATCACGAATGATTTCCAAGTGCAGTTCGCCCATGCCCGCGATGATGGTCTGACCAGTGTCTTCGTGAGTGTAGACGCGGAAAGTGGGGTCTTCTTCGGCGAGGCGTTGCAACGCGGTAGCCATTTTTTCCTGGTCCACTTTCGTCTTTGGCTCAATCGCCATTGAAATAACTGGATCGGGGAACGATGGCGGTTCGAGAAGAATTGGGTGGTCTTCGTCGCAGAGCGTGTCGCCAGTCGTGATATTCTTTATTCCGACAATCGCGGCGATATCGCCCGAGTAACACGTCTCGATATCTTCGCGCTTGTCCGCCTGGATCTGAATCAAACGCGAAATCCGCTCGCGTTTGTTCGTGCGCGGATTGTAAACGGTGTCGCCTTTGCTGAGGCTGCCTGAATAAACGCGGAAGAACACCAGTTTCCCGACAAACGGATCGCTCCACAGCTTGAACGCTATGGAACAGAAGTCGCCGTTGTCATCGGTCATCGCTTCCATTGGCTCGCCCGTGTCGGGGTTCTGGCCTTTCGCCGGCGGAATGTCGAGGGGACTTGGCAGGTAATCGACAACCGCGTCGACCAAATACTGAATACCAATATTTTTGAGCGCTGAGCCGCCAATGACCGGCACGAATTTATTCGCAATCGTCTGGCGACGAATGCCCGCCTTCAATAACTCCGGCGTGATCTCGCGCTCTTCGAGCACTGCCTCGGCGACTTCGTCGTCGATGTTGGAAACCTGTTGGATTAGTTCAGTGCGCGCATTCTCAACCGCGTCCGCGTACTCCTTCGGCACATCGGTCACTTCATAGGTTGACCCAAGCTGATCGTCGTCAGAATAAATTATCGCCTTCTTGTTAATGATGTCGAGCTGGCCGCGCAACTGATCTTCGCTTCCCAGCGGCAGCAAAACCGGCCAGGCGTTTGCGCCGAGTTTTTTATGGATGCTGTCGACCGACATTTTGAAATCTGCGCCGACGCGATCCATTTTATTGATGAATGCGAGACGCGGCACGTTGTACTTGGTCGCCTGACGCCAAACCGTTTCGGATTGCGGCTGCACGCCGGCAACACCGTCGAAAACTGCGATCGCGCCATCGAGCACGCGAAGTGAACGCTCCACCTCGGCGGTAAAATCCACGTGACCCGGCGTATCGATGATGTTGATGCGCTCCTTGACGCCTTCGAACATCTTGTAAACGCCTTCTTCTTTGCGCTGTGACCAAGAGCAGGTTGTCGCGGCCGACGTGATCGTGATCCCGCGTTCCCGTTCCTGCTCCATCCAATCGGTCACTGTGGTGCCCTCGTGCACCTCCCCCATCTTGTGGATCATGCCGGTGTAAAAGAGAACGCGTTCGGTAATCGTTGTTTTACCGGCGTCGATATGCGCCGCGATCCCAATGTTCCGCGTTCGTTCCAGCGGAAACTTGCGGTCCGGCGAGTT
>JBARMF010000023.1:0-6955 GCA_049802315.1 Candidatus Udaeobacter sp. | reverse complement strand
AAGGAAGACAATCTGAGATGTTTCGCTTCGCTCAACATGACAGAGTAGGGTCGCGTCCACTGTTATTGCACACGCACGATCCAGTGAATGAACACCGGCAATCCTGATCTCGTTCGATTTATTCGTTATGAAATCGAAAAGCGCGGTCAACAATCGTTCGCCTGGTTCATGCAGCAGGCCCTCTATCATTCCGAGCACGGTTACTATTCGTCAGGCCGCTGCGAGATAGGCCGCAAAGGAGATTATTTCACGAACGTGAGCGTGGGGCCGCTCTTTGGACAATTGCTGGCCTCGCAGTTCTCCGAAATCTGGGAGCGCCTCGGCAAGGTGAATGATTTCGTCATTGTCGAGCAGGGGGCGCACGACGGTCAGTTCGCGCTGGATGTTCTCGAGTTCGTGCAAAAGCGGGTGCCCGAGTTCTTCGAGGCGTTGGCCTACCGGATACTCGAGCCACTTCCGATTTTGCAACAGCAGCAACGCCGGAGGCTTGAAGTGTTTGGCGATAAGGTTGCGTGGCCAGACTCGCCTGAGCCATTCACCGGAGTCCATTTTTCCAACGAATTGCTGGACGCAATGCCGGTGCGCTTGATCAGTGATGGAACGGAGAAATCGGTAGGTTTCAACGGCGAGAAGTTTGTATTCGTCGAGCGGCCAGTTGATAAGGCGATTTTTAATCAACCCGCGCTCGATTGGATGGACGAAATCGCAGCGAATCTGCGGCGTGGCTACGTGATTGCGATCGATTACGGCTGCACGGACGAGGATTTTCGGAGAAGCGTTCAAATCCGTGCCCAACATCGAAATCTCCGTTCGCCGTTCGATTCAATCGGAGAAGCTGACATAACGATGTCTGTAGATTGGAGAAGCATTGTCGAGCGTGCCCAGGCGAACGGGTTGCGCGTTGTTGGATTTACCGATCAACACCATTTTCTGACGGGAATCATCTCCCAGTTTGGTAGGGGCGATTGGGATCAATCGCCCCTACCTGATTCGCGCAAGGCGAAGCGCGAATTGCAAACGCTGCTTCACCCGGAAATGCTGGGCCGCGCTTTTCAGGTGCTGGCGCTTGCAAAAAACGTCGATCCCGTAACGAGTTCGCTGGCGGGTTTTAAATTCGTGTCCGAATCGCCTTCTTCGCTAAGCCCCAGGGATTCAATTCAGTGAGGGACCGCTACAGCCTCGCGCTCGCAAGCATTGCAGGCGTCCCGCTCTGCCTGCATGCGCGATTCTCTTTTGCGAAGAAGGAAACGTAGGTTGCTATGGCCCAGCTTTTTCCGAAAAGCGCGAACGTTCATGCTCGGGTTGTTATTGTCAGCATTGTGGTGCTGGCATGCGGAGCCGCTTGGGCGACGTCGATGATTTACTGGTCCCCGTACACGACGGAAGTCGATGTCCCGCTGCAACAGCCGATCCCATTTAGCCACAAGCATCATGTCACCGACGACGGGATTGATTGCCGTTACTGCCACACGTCTGTGGAGAAATCATCATTTGCCGGGATTCCATCGACTGAAACGTGCATGACCTGCCATTCGCAGTTGTGGACCGACGCGCCGATGCTGGCGTCTGTTCGCGAAAGTCTCGCTACTGGGAAACGTCTGAAATGGACGCGGGTGAATGATTTGCCCGACTACGTCTATTTCAATCACAGCGTTCACGTAGCAAAAGGAATTGGTTGCTCTGATTGCCATGGGCGCGTCGATGAGATGCCGCTGACGCGCAAGGCTCAGACCTTATATATGCGGTGGTGCCTGGATTGTCATGAGGCGCCACAAAAGTACATCCGCCCGCGCGACAAAGTTTTTGATGCGGCGTGGCAATCGCCACCAAACCAACTGCAGCAAGGAAAAAAGCTGATTAGGCAATACCACGTCGACACCAGCGGTCGCCTAACGAATTGCAGCGTTTGCCACCGATGAATCGTCTAGGTGCCAACGGTAAGGCGCGACCACAGCTTGCTCGCCGTGGCGAGGGCGCGCCGGACGGCTCGCCGAGCCGTCCCTACCCACGGGAAACCGACGAATTCGCCTCCGGTTCGAGCGAATGGTCGGATGACTTAAGTCGCCGCGAATTCTTGCGACTGGCAGGCGCAACTCTGGCGCTCGCAGGACTCAATTCCTGCACGAAACAGCCGTTGGAAGAAATTGTTCCTTACGTTAAGCAACCGGAGATCGTAATTCCCGGAAAGCCGTTGCGATTTGCAACTGCAACGCAACTCGGCGGTTTTGGGCAGGGGTTGCTTGTGACCGCTTATGAGGGCCGCCCAACGAAAATCGAAGGCAACCCGACGCATCCAGCCAGTCTTGGCGCGACAACAATCTGGGCCCAAGCCGATGTTCTTGATCTTTACGATCCTGATCGCGCGCAGACCGTCACCACCGGCGGCGCGATTAAGACAGTCGGTGATTTTTGGGATGCACTCAATCTGGCAATCGAACCGTTGAAACAAAACGGTGGCGCTGCATTTCGCATTCTCACCGAACCGATCAGTTCACCAACATTGCTCGCGCAATTGGATCGCGTGTTACAAAGTTTTCCCGCGGCGCGTTGGTCTATCTGGGATCCGCTAAACCGCGACGCGATCGACGGAGCGGAAGTGATCTGCGATTTTACGAAGGCAAAAGTCGTCGTCGCATTCGATTCTGATTTTCTTTACGCGCATCCGTACGCGCTGCGTTATGCGCGCGATTTCGCAAGCCGCCGGCGCGTGATTGAACGGCATGGCGCCGGAATGAATCGTTTTTACGCTGCCGAGCCCACTCCGACCATCACCGGATCCAATGCTGATCATCGAATTGCTGTGGCCGCCCGCGATGTGCTGCCATTGGCGCAAAGAATCGCTGCCGAACTCGGCATTGGTGCGGCCGCTCCGCAGAGTGTTGAAAATGCAGATTGGATCGCAGCGGTCGTGCGCGATCTCAACGCCAGCCGCGGCGAAAGCGTTGTAATCGCGGGTGAAACGCAGCCGCCGGAACTGCATTCGCTGGTGGCGCAAATGAACGCCGTGCTCGGAAACACAGGTCAGACGATTTCGCCTGCGCCGGCTTTGTCGCTGCCGAGCAATCAAATCGCATTCGGCGATCTGGTCGAAGAAATGCATCGCGGCGCAGTCGAATTGATCGTCGTCCTGGGCGGCAACCCGCGCTATGACGCGCCAGCGGATTTCAATTTCGCAGACGCATTCAACAAAGTGAAGTTGCGCGTACACCACAGCGTCTCCTTCAACGAAACCTCGCGCCATTCGCATTGGCATGTGCCGGCAACGCATTTTTTGGAATCATGGAGCGATACACGCGCTTTCGACGGGTCGATTTCAATCGTGCAACCGCTGATCGAGCCGATGTATGTCGGAGTTTCCGCACACGAAATTCTCCAAGCAGTTATTGAACGCTCGCCGCGGTCTGCCTACGAAATTCTGCGCAGCCATTGGAACGGCCCGCAGCTGGCACCGGACTTCGAGGCAAAATGGCGACGGGCATTGAGTGATGGAGTAGTTGGGAACATGGACTTTCAGTCCGTGCGCCCGGCGGGTTTGCAATCCGTTGAAAACAAAAAACCCAACGCGCCGGAAGCAGCGGACAACATGTCCGCTGGGCGCACAGGCCAAAGGCCTATGTTCCGGAGTGAAGGTATGGAAGTCGTTTTCCGTCCCGATGTCAGCGTCCGCGAAGGACGGTATGCCAACAACGGGTGGCTTCAGGAATTACCCCGGCGGTTTTCGTCGCTGACCTGGGACAACGCTGCGCTCATCAGCCCGGAATTGGCAAAAGGCGCAGGTTTAAACAACGGCGACGTCGTCGTGCTAACATTTCGCGATCGCAAACTGCGCGCACCCATATGGATTCAACCTGGCCAGGCGAAGAATTCCATTACGCTTCCGTTAGGATACGGGCGCGAAATAGTTGGGCGTGTCGGACGCAATGTCGGCTTTAACGCCTACGCTTTGCGCACATCTGACGCGTTGTGGTTTGCCGATGGCCTAACGATTCAGAAGACCGGTGACGGACACTCTCTGGTTAGCACGCAGCACCATCACGACGTTACAGACCGCGGCATCTTGCATGACGGCACGCTCGATGAATTTCTCGCCAACCCTCATTACGCGCAGAAGCCGGAGGAGCTTCCCCCGTTGGATTACACGCTGTACGACCCGTCGGAATATCCATACAAAGGCTACAAATGGGGCATGGTGGTTGATCTCAACGTGTGCATCGGCTGCCACGCCTGCACCATCGCCTGTCAGGCCGAAAACAATATTCCAGTGGTAGGCAAGCAACAGGTTGGTGTTAACCGCGAGATGCATTGGATCCGGGTTAGCACGCTTTATTCTGGCGCAGAGGAAAATCCCAGAATCACGCACCAACCTGTGCCATGCATGCACTGCGAGAATGCGCCGTGCGAGTTGGTCTGCCCAGTCGCCGCGACGGCTCACGACAATGAGGGGTTGAATTTGCAGATTTACAACCGCTGCGTCGGCACGCGTTATTGCTCGAATAACTGCCCGTACAAAGTCCGGCGTTTCAATTTTCTCGAATACAACGGCCGACTCAGCCCGAGCGAAAAACTGGTTAAGAATCCGGATGTGACGGTGCGCTCGCGCGGGGTGATGGAGAAATGCACGTATTGCATCCAGCGCATTAACGCGGCTCGCATCACCGCCGAGCTCGAGCAACGCAAAATCCGCGACGGCGAGATCGTGCCTGCATGCGCGCAGGTTTGCCCGGTGGAGGCGATTACTTTTGGGGACATGAACGATCCGCGCAGCCGGCTGATCCGATTGAAGCGCTCGCCGTTGAATTACTGGATGCTGGGCGAACTCAACACGCAGCCGCGCACGAGCTATCTGGCAAAGCTGCGCAATCTCAATCCGGAAACGAAATCGTGATGAGCGAACCGGAAGTTAAATCGACGACCCTGATTCCGCCGGTGTCTCCGCTTGGCTATCCAACAAATCTGCTCGCGCCTGGCCAGACGTATGAAACCGTCAACGCAACAATTGCCGACATTCCACTGAAGCGTGCGCCGGGACCTTGGTGGGTGGGTTTTATCATCGCGTCTTTGTTGCTGCTGATGTTTTTGGTCGCGGTCACATGGCTCTTCATCAAAGGCGTCGGAATTTGGGGCGTCAATATTCCGGTGGCGTGGGGCTTCGCGATCGTGAATTTCGTCTGGTGGGTCGGAATCGCTCACGCAGGAACATTTATCTCCGCGATCCTGCTTTTGCTTTTCCAGCCGTGGCGCACAGCGATCAACCGTTTCACAGAAGCAATGACGTTATTCGCCGTCTGTTGTGCGGGTCTAATGCCGTTGCTGCATTTGGGCCGGCCCTGGGTTTTCTACTGGCTTTTGCCGTATCCAGACACGATGCGACTCTGGCCGCAATTCCGGAGTCCACTGGTGTGGGACGTTTTTGCAGTCGGCACTTATTTCACGATCTCGTTGTTATTTTGGTATCTCGGGCTGGTCCCTGATCTGGCCACTATCCGCGATCGCGCAAAAAAGCTCTGGCAAAAAAAACTGTACGGCTTTTTCGCGTTAGGCTGGCGCAATTCCGCTGCGCACTGGCAACGTCATCAGATTGCGTATTTGCTGTTGGCAGGTCTGGCGACGCCGCTCGTGCTGTCAGTGCACAGCGTCGTCAGTTTGGATTTTGCCGTCGCCATTGTTCCTGGTTGGCATTCCACAATCTTTCCGCCGTACTTCGTAGCGGGGGCGATCTACTCCGGGTTCGCGATGGCGCTGAACATTATTATTCCGGTTCGCAAGATCTATCACCTGGAGCATCTGATTACCGGCCGATACCTGAACAACATGGCCAACATCATGTTGGTGACAGGGATGATCGTCGCCTACGGCTATTTCATCGAGGCGTTCATGGCGTGGTACAGCGGCGACATTTTTGAGATCTACATGATGATGAACCGCGCGTTTGGTCCTTACGGCTGGGTGTTCTGGCTGCTGATGCTATGCAACGTGCTCGTGCCGCAGGCGCTGTGGTCGGCGCGCATCCGGCGCAATGCTCTGCTGCTATTTGTCGTCGCGCTCTTCATCAACGTCGGCATGTGGATCGAACGCTTCGTCATCGTGATCAGCAGTCTGAATCGCGATTATTCGCCGTCGACGTGGGCGATGTTTTATCCCACCAAATGGGATTGGATGACGCTTTTCGGCAGCGTCGGCCTGTTCCTCACGCTCCTATTCCTTTTCATAAAGTTCCTGCCGATGATCTCGATTTCAGAAACGCGCGAGTTAGTGGCCGAACCGGAGAAAGCCACGACCTCATGAATAAAACCTACGGTTTGCTGGCGGAATTTTCCACGCACGAAGAACTGATCCACGCTGCGGAGAAAGCCTACGCCGCTGGATTTCGGAAAATGGACGGCTACGCGCCTTTCGCTGTCGAGGGATTGGCTGAGGCGCTCGGCAAAAAAAACCGGATTCCGCTGTTGGTCTTGATAGGCGGAATTATCGGCGGCACTGGCGCATACTTCATGGAGTGGTACGCGAACGCGATCAGTTACCCGATCAACATTGGCGGACGGCCAATTCACAGCTGGCCCGCGTTCATTCCAATCACTTTTGAATTGACCGTGCTATGCGCGGGACTGACTGCGTTCTTTGGGTCGCTTGCACTGAATGGTCTGCCGCGTCCATACCACCCTCTCTTTCACATTCCTGAATTCGATCGCGCATCACAGGACCGGTTCTTTCTCTGCATTGAAGCCAGGGATCCACAATTTCACGCCAAAGAGACGCGCGTCTTTTTGCAGGATCTCGAGCCGCTTTCAATCAAGGAGGTGCCCGAATGAATCGAGACGAAGCTGGTAGGGCGCGACCGCCGGGCGCGCCGGGCCCTCCACAACGCAAAAAGCTACCGCACGAACGCCCGCGTTGGCTACGCCCCGAAGACGAAATTTTCTTCATTACGGTGTGTTGTATGCCGCGCGGCAAAAAC
>JBARMF010000022.1:0-7264 GCA_049802315.1 Candidatus Udaeobacter sp. | reverse complement strand
TCCCAATGACACGCTGAATCGCGCTTTCAGCGCTGCGTTGGTGGATGATCGAATTCCCTGGGGGGCGCCCCAGGCTAAAGATGACATAACGCCGTTGGCGTTAACAAGACACTGCCGTGTCCATCTGTGTTGATCCGTGGTTGATAAAAACCTGAGACGGGCGCGCCCCAAGCAATATCAAGGCATCCTGTCGCGGACAGCCACCTTCGCGAACGCTACGGCGCGCCAAGGGGTGCGCGCTGGCCCCACAGCGATGATGGCTGTGCTACAGCGCGTCTCAAATTCCAGCACGGCCGGCCTAAAAATGCGCCAGCCCGGCCTTAGAATGACGCCGCTTCACCGTAATCTTTAATGATCTTAACTATTTATTCTGCAAAACGCCGTGCCCTTGTAAATGCCTACGGATTTAACGGTAAGCAGGGTGAGCATTCGCAAATAACGAGCGTTTTCCGAAACTTGGCATGGATACTGATAACAGCGGTCATGCTGGTCCCCCCAGACGCCAAACATGCGTTCACTGGAAGGACTTGATCTCATATCCCAGAATTCCACTCTGACTGACATGAGCGTTCCAGGAAGATCCGTCGCAACGCGAATCCTGGTCTTGGAAGAGCATCCGCTGCTTCGCGACGGGATGACGGATTTCCTGAATGCTCAGCCGGACATGATGGTATGCGGGCAGGCCGACAACATTCGCGATGCACGTAATGAGATCGCCAAATCAAAGCCTCAGTTGCTGGTCACAGCTCTGCGTCTCGGCACCGGCGACAGTCTGGAATTCGTTAAGGCGCTCAAGGCTGAGAGACCCGGTTTGCTGATCCTTGTCTATTCTGCCTTTGAGGAAGCAATCTTCGCGGAGCGCACTCTTCGCGCCGGCGCAGACGGTTACGTGATGAAAACAGCGCCAAAAGAGGAATTCCTGGCTGCCATTCGCGATGTTCTTAGCGGGAACATTTACGTTAGCCGCGACGTGGCGATGCGCGCATTCAAAAAATCGTTGGAATCGCGACCAGAACAACGTGCGGAGCGTTCTGCCATCGGCATTGAAAAGCTGTCCGATCGCGAGATGCACATTTTTAATTTGTTAGGCTCGGGGCTCGGCAATACCCAAATCGCGCATTCACTCAGTCTCAGTGTTAAAACGATTGAGAGCCATCGCGAAAATATTAAGCGCAAGCTCGACATCAGTTGCAGTCGCGATCTTATCGCCTGCGCCAAGAAATACGTGGAGGAAACTTTCTTGCCGGCAGCAAAAGGCGCATTCGCCATAAGAGGCAAAAAGAAAGTCGTCCGCTTCCCCGCCGCGTAAGGGCGTAACCCCCAATCCGCCTTTGCATGCTACGGCGTGACGAGTGTTTGATAGCGGATCAGCGTTAAAGGATCGAGTTGAGTCTTCTCTTTTTTTCCGCCCACGAAATGACACCAAAAGAAAAAGGAGGATTGATTATAAGGAGGAAAGCTACGCGATCATCGGCGCCTTTTTGAGGTCTATAAGGGCAAAGGCTGTGGTTTCCATGAGCCGATCTATGATAATATAGAAAAATGTCAGCTGAAACAAACCATCGTTCCCACGAAACAGTCTGGACCCCGCGACGTGTTATCAGCGTGGCCGCAAGTTTGTTGATGATCTCGGCACTCGGGATTGTCAGCTACCAAATTGGCGACCTTGTCCCCGTAGCCACTGCGACAACTCCTCCTCCCGTGAATGCCAACGCGCCCGCACCCGCGTCCGCGCCGGCTGTGACGGACGCGCCACCCGCGTGGATTGACTTGCCGCCCGAAGTCGCGCTCGCACCGCTGAAGGATGTAAACGGCGCGTCGTTCAAACTAGCCGACTTCTTTGGCAAGGTGACGGTAGTTAACTTTTGGGCAACCTGGTGCGGACCGTGCCGGCGAGAAATTCCTGAGCTCGTAAACCTGCATAAGGAGTTTCAATCCCGTGGAGTGGAGGTGATCGGACTCACAAGCGAGGATCCGGGCGCGTCGGCTGAAAAAGTCCGCAAATTCATTCAAGACTTTCAAATTGATTACCGGATTGGCTGGGCCACTGGCCAGGTTTCTGCGCCTCTGATGCAGGGACACACAGCAATTCCGCAAATTTTTGTTATCTCACCCGATGCTCGAATCTTGAAACGCTTCGTCGGTTTCAGCCCCGCTTACGCGCCAGAACTGAAGCAGGTGGTTGAGGATGCGCTGAAGTAAAAGTGTTGAAGCGTTAAAGCGTTGAAGGGCGTAAAGCCCCGTTGGAGCCACGCCCCTTTACTGGGTTAATGCGGTGGAACGCGTTGTCCTCCGTAAAGGAGCGTGGCTCCCACGGAGCTTTACGCTCAACGCGTCGCCTAATTACCCGCGGCTCTGCCGCCTGTTATATCTGCGCCTCCGGCGATAATTTTAGACATCGTCTTCGGGAAAAGCCGATCCGTCCGGCTCTCTAACGCTTTGACGCTTTGACGGCGGCGACAGCCTCACCTAAGGGAAATTTTTCGCCCGAAGAGCAGCTACTTCTTCACGCGTATTCACATAATCCCCTAGGGAGATTTTAACCAAAAGATCAGGGGGCGTCCCCTACCAGAAACCGCATATTTTTGCGAACTTCGTCGCGGCGTTCCCGGAGTAGAAGGTGGAACGGATATGCTAACGAGACCCGCGCTCACGACTATCAACGCTTCTTCGTCTCGTGCGCCTAAGTCTGTTGGCGTTTCACAGAATGGAGCTCGGCTGGGACCGAGCGACGTAGACGGGCAGGCCGGAGGCCGAGCGCGCGGGAGGGCGCGAGTCAAACGCTCTACAAAAGCCGACATTGTAGGGCGTCTGTGTCAGACGCCAGGTCTCGTCTCTTTCGACTTTTTCTCACAGGGATCAATCCGCAGATCGCGCGGCACCGCGGCTGTGACACCTGCGCAATCAAGCCTGGCTGATCTCTGACGAGTCCCTTTCCCCCGATTCCCCCAACCCCGTTCCTCCCAGAACACATTTTCTTACCCTAACCCCGGTTCCCCAGAACACGGCGACACGTTCACTTTCACCGGCACCGAGTTTAGCACTCGAAGCGGCCAGTTAAAGAATACTGACAGTGTAGGCAGTGTGACGTTGACTAGCGCTGGTGCAGCGGCGATGGCCGTGGCAGGTTCTCTGTCTGCTATCACACCGAGCGCAGCGACAGCGACAGGGACAGGTTTGGGCAATTACAACATCGCTTATCACGACGGGCATTTAACGGTGCACGCCATTGCGCTGGACATTACGGCGACCAGAAACAATTCGAGTTGTTAGAGAGAAGAACAGCGCTGGGAGTAACACAACTCCCGGCGCTTTCTTTTTAGACACGAATTGCACGAATTAACACGAATTTTGTAGGGCGTCTGTGTCAGACGCCAGTGAATTCAAACCGCGGATCCGCCTTCGCCAAGCCTACTGCCGAGAGATAATACGCCCGCCTGCAACGCTGTGCGTAGCCACTGCGGGCAGGGATAACACGGATGATGGGGTTATCCGCCGTTCAAGTTTTCTGTAGGGGCAGGCGTGTCAGCTGCGAACTTCTGGGGAGCACGCCCGTCTCGGGTGTTGGCGAAGGTGTCCCGCCTTCACGAACTTCCCATGAAAATTCCGTCGTCGCGAGACGCAACGACCCACACGCGAGACGCGTATGCTCCCCAATCCATCGGCACAGCCATTCGATAGAACGGCTGAATACTAGTCAGGCAGCGCTGCGGATTATTCGTGCTGCTTTACGAAATTCCCGTTCGGATCGACTTCAAACATGGAGTCTTTACCGTTCGCTTTGACGGACACCTCGTAATTCCACTTACCGTCGG
This sequence comes from Candidatus Udaeobacter sp., assembly GCA_049802315.1. Classification (GTDB taxonomy): domain Bacteria; phylum Verrucomicrobiota; class Verrucomicrobiia; order Chthoniobacterales; family UBA10450; genus Udaeobacter. The sequence goes on along the minus strand of JBARMF010000022.1, from coordinate 3,449 downwards.
GATCATCTTCCCTGAATACCTTGACGATCTGTCCGCCTGCCGCCTTTTCGTTAACTGTTTTTTGGACGGATTCGGGGAGTGACTTTAGGTCGACCTTTTCGCCTGGATGTTTGCCAGGTTCAGCGGCCGCGCCCAAAGTAAGTCCGACGCCGATTCCCATCGCCAGGAGTGCTTTCGCCATTTTCATAGTTTTTCACGCTACGGCCTAACCACAGGACCGTCCAAAATTTTACAATTACATTAGTGTAATTTGAACGATTAGCGCCTCGCGGGATCTGACCTTTAGAGGCGCAAATCGAGTTTAGTTTTCCCCGCAAAAACTTTCTGCTTGCCAAATATTACAAACTTGTAATGATGCCGTATTCCATTGGTTAGGCCCGCGTTAACCGCGGTTTCAATGAAGTGGATGAAGTGGAAGGCCGCAGCCCGGTGGAGCGGGCTGCGGCTGCTCTTTCCAACCTGCGTAGACGCTGTGCTTAGCGGACAATAACTCGCCGCTCAACTCTCCGCCGTGATCGGGCAGTCGAACTTAACGGGCTGACAAAAAACATCCAGCGGCTTTCTTAGTGCGCGCGTGGAAGTCTGAGTTGAATAAAAGCGGCGCCAGGTCGCCGCACTCCGTAAAGGAGCGTGGCTCCCACGGAGCTTTACGCTCCAAAGCGCTGCGCGCGAAATTATCCGTGTAATCCGTGGCATCCGTGGTCTGTCTTTGATCCGGTTCAACTATTCAACGATTTAACGGTGGCGAAGCAATTCGTGTTCATTCGTGTGTATTCGTGGTTAACATTCGCCGATGGCTGCGACTGACGACCGGCGAATGAGCATCCGCGCGACGGGTGTGGTCGGGATCGCCGTTCTGTCGAGCCGTCTCCTCGGACTCGTTCGCGAGATGGTGTTTGCCGGGCTGTTCGGCGCCGGCAGAAATCTTGATGCGTTTTTGATGGCGTTTCGGTTGCCGAATCTGTTGCGTGATCTCTTCGCCGAGGGCGCGCTTTCGACGGCATTCATCACCACGTTCTCGAAAAAGATCGCGGTCGAAGGCGATCAATCGGCGTGGCGCCTGGCGAACAAGGTCGCCACGCTCACGGCCGTGTTCATGAGCGCGATCACGTTGCTCGGCATCGTGTTCGCGCCGCAGTTGGTGGATCTGTTGACATGGGGAAGTTGGTCGGCGGACAAAACCGAGCTCACGATTTTGCTGACTCGGATCATGTGGCCGTTCATGCTGATGGTCTCGCTCGCGGCTCTCGTGATGGGAATGCTGAACGCGAAATATGTGTTCGGCCCGCCGGCCATGGCATCGAGTTATTTTAATCTCGGCTCGATCATGGGAGGAGTCGCGATTGGCTACTGGATCGATCCGCATTTCGGCTCGCGCTCGCTCATCGGCTTGGCGATCGGCACGTTGATCGGTGGGGCGTGGCAATTGATTGGGCAATTTCCGTCGCTGTGGAAAGTCGGTTACAGGTTTCACCCCGATTTACACTGGCGCGACGAAGGCGTGCGCACGGTGCTGACCCTCATGGGACCGGCGGTTATCGCGGCAAGTGCGGTGCAGGTGAACGTGCTGATCAACAGCGGATTTGCGGCCAGTCTCGGCAACGGCCCGGTGAGCTGGCTCAACATTGCGTTTCGTCTGATGCAATTGCCGCTGGGAATTTTCGGTGTCGCCATCGGTACCGTGACATTGCCGCTGGTATCGAAGAGCGCGGCACTCGGGAACACCGCTGAGTTTCGCGCCATACTCGCGCGTGGGATGCGGTTGGCGTTTTTGTTGACGGTTCCGTCGGCGATCGGACTGGCGATGCTGGCTTCACCGATCATCAGCGTCATTTATCAGCACGGGCGTTTCACGGCGGAGATGACGCGGCAAACTGCGGGCGCGCTGCAATATTATGCAACCGGGCTCGTGGCGTATGCGGCGTTGAAAGTGTTGACGCCGGCATTTTACGCCATCGGCAAACGCAACACGCCAATGGTAGTGAGCTTTCTCGCGATCGGTGCGAATTTGTTTCTCAACTGGTTGTTCACGTTCCGGCTGGGATGGGGACACCGCGGCCTTGCGTTTTCAACGGGCCTCGTTGCTACCATCAACTTTCTTTTGCTCTACACGCTGATGCGCCGGCACACGCGCCGGCTTGAAACGCGCCAGATGTTGATCGCGCTGGGAAAAATTTGTATCGCCGGTGCGCTGCTGGCGTTGATCTGTTGGGCGTCGAATTACCTCTGGCTCAATGCGTGGTCGGACATGCGGTTCTTTCAAAAGCTAGCAGTATTGCTCGCGACAATTGCAGTTGCCGGAGCCGGATTTTTCGGCGCGGCGTTCCTTCTGCGCATCAGCGAAGTGCAAGACATCATAGACGTGTTCCGGCGGCGCTTTCATTGACACCGGCTTTTAAGCCGGTGCTACACGCGCAGCTCGGCGGAAGCCGTTTAAACGGCTTTCACATCGCTTGGCGACGCACCGGCCTGAAGGCCGGTGTCAATGAGAGCCGGGCTGCGGCTGTAGCGTGCGCCGGCAGACACGTTTATTTCGGCGAGCGCCTGAATTTAAGCGGTTGTAGAGGCGTTTGTGAATCGCGCTTTCAGCGCTGATGGCCTTTTCTTATTCTTCAAATCCTGTGGCGTTGCCCCAGGCTGCTAATGAGAGCGCGCCTTTGGCGCTGGTCGGTCGGAGCCAGAGCGCATTGGGATTGGAATTCTTAGCGCCAACGGCGCTATGTCAGCCTAAGCCTGGGGCAACGCCCCAGGGTTCATAAACCCGCAAGATTTCAGCGCTGAAAGCGCGACTCATTACCCCAGCGCCTGGTCGAGATCCTCGATTAGGTCGTCGGCGTTTTCGAGGCCGATGGACACGCGCAACAAGCCTTCGGGCGATGTTGTGCTCGGGCCTTCAATCGATGCGCGGTGCTCGATCAAACTTTCCACGCCACCGAGGCTCGTGGCACGAATAAAAATTTTCGCTTTCGCGGCCACCGACATCGCCGCGTCGGAGCCGTCTTTCACTTCAAGGGATAGCATCCCACCAAATTCCGACATCTGTCGGGCCGCGATCTTGTGCGCCGGGTGCGATTGCAAACCGGGATAATGCACGCGCGCGACTTTCGGGTGTTGCGCGAGGAACTCTGCGATTTTCATCGCGTTTTCCGAGTGCGCGCGCATGCGCCACGGTAATGTCCGCATCCCGCGCAGAATCAGCCAGCAATCGAAAGGCGAGGGAACCGCGCCGCCCTCGTATTGGATGCCGCGGATCCGCTGAAAAAATTCATCATCCTTTTTCGCAACGACAATTCCTCCGAGAACATCGCAATGTCCGCCGAAGTATTTCGTTGTTGAATGAAGGATTAGATCGGCGCCGAGATCGAATGGTCTTTGCAGCACCGGCGCCCATGTGTTGTCACAAACGAAAATCGCCCCGGCGCCGTGTGCGATTTCAGCGAGCGCGGCGA
>JBARMF010000021.1:0-6347 GCA_049802315.1 Candidatus Udaeobacter sp. | reverse complement strand
GTTCGTATTCGGCGATGAGGTCGAGAATCCGTTGCGCGCCGCTGAGAATGTTCGCATGGACCGTGGCCGAATCGTCCAAGCCGGAAACTTGTGGCATGTAGCCGGTGACGAGATCACGCCGGCGTGTGAATTCACCTGAATCGGCTTGCGCCACGCCCGCCGCGATCTGGAGGAAGGTTGATTTGCCCGAGCCGTTGCGGCCGACAAGCCCGATATGTTCGCCCTCTCTGAAGGCAATCGTCGCGCCGTCGAGGACGACCTGAGTGCCGTATTTGACGGAAAGGTTGTTCGCGCTCGCGATGACTGCGGTTGACGTCTCTGCCATAGGAAGGTCGAACGTCGAACGCCCAACGCCAGACGTCCAATCAAAGCGCGATCGACGCGGATTAATTCAGCGCTTCTCCTGCGATTTCGCCGCCGAGCACCGGCGTTTTCCTGACAAACTCTCGAGGCCTTCCTATTTGTGCATGACGTCGTTGAATTATTGAAAGTGAGGGGCACAAGAATTCTCGGTGTCGGGGCGCCGAAGATGAATACGCGGACGCGCCCCCGCGAGCACGCTCACGCTCGATCAACATTCAATCCCCAACAGATGCGTCAGTGATTTATCGTAAGCCGCTTACGATAGAGCGGAGGATCGAAGGTGAAGTTGGCCTCCAGCGAAATTTACGTCGATCTTGCGAGAAATAGCGCGCCAGCGACGAAATCGAAGCCAACAGCTAAGATCGACCTGCCTTCGCATGCTGCTTCGGCATGGCAGGCAATCGATCATTCGGATAATGCCGAATTCCACACGCGAGACGCGTGAGTTACCTTCGGTTTGAGAATCGAGTCGCCACACGAAGGAATTTTCCATTCTCCGTCCACGATCCTGTCGGCGTCGTTAGCGGTTGATCGAATTTTTTTGTAGCGCGGTGTCCGGTTTGGGAAAGCGCGTCTGAGAAGTGCCCGACAGACACTTGGGTGCTTGACCCCGGTTCGGGGGCGGAGATGATGCGACCGTGCTGAGGACGGATGCCGCGCACGATGTAACCCACGTCGAGTTCGACGCGGACGGGACGACGCTTCGGGGTTGGCTGTACCGTCCGCGAGGTCGCACGGTAGCCGTTCCTGCCGTGGTCATGGCTCACGGTTACAACTGCATCAAAGAGCTCTACCTCGACCGCTACGCGGCTGCCGTCGCGGACGCGGGCCATGTCGTCCTCGCCTACGACCATCGCAATTTCGGGGAGAGTGACGGTGAACCGCGGCAGGAGTTGGACCCGTGGATGCAGGTTCGCGACTACCGCAATGCGATCACGTTCGTGCAGACGCTGGACGGCATCGACCCTGAGCGGATCGGTATCTGGGGCACGAGCTACGCGGGCGGCCACGTTCTGGTCGTCGCCGCGATCGACCGCCGCGTGCGCTGCGTGGTCGCGCAGGTGCCGACGATCAGCGGCTGGCAAACGACACTACGGCGGATCGCGCCACAGGCGCTCCCTGGCCAGCGTGACGCCTGGGATGCGGATCGTCTCCAGCGCTACAAAGGCAACCCGCCAAAAATGGTTCCAATGGTAGTCGACCCCGCCGCGGGCGGCGCGGCCTCACACGCCAGTGCGGATGCGTGGGATTTCTTCACCGGCAAAAACGCGCCGGAGGAGGACAAGTGGCGATTTAAGAAGTGGCGCAACGAGATCACGCTGCGGTCGCTAGAGATGTACTCGGAGTACGAGCCGGGCGCATTCATTGAGCGCATCGCGCCGACCCCGCTCCTCATGGTGCTCGGCGACGCCGACGTCGTCTGCCCCACTGACCTTGCCCTGGCGGCGTTCAATCGCGCCGGCGAGCCGAAGCGGCTGGAGCTCTATCCCGGCGGTCACTTCTCGGCTTACACCGACCAGTTCGACCGCGCGGCGAAGGCTGCCACCGAATGGTTCACGCAGCATCTGCGGCCATGAGAGACTTCGACGAGGCGTCGAAGTGCGAGTAGGACTGGCATTACCCCCCCCGGAATCCGATGTCGGAAGTCAGCGATCAATTACGCGCGGCAGCCTTGGCAAGAGCGCGCTCGTCGCAGGCGGCACGCAAAGCTTTCATCTCCGCGCGCAGCACAACCATTCGCTTAGCAACGCCTTTGTATTTCTTCGTGGTCCCTGTGACTGTCCGATTGACCGCGCCCTGGTGGACAAGGCCCTGAAGCTTCTCGTAAGCACGCAAGCGCAGCAGCTCCTCGCCCCCATTGGCTGCATTTCGTTCCCGCAGATTAAGCAAAATAATCTCGAATAACGGCTTAAATTCGAAAGAGTCCTTCGACGAAAGCACAGCAACCAGCTCTTCAGTAAGGTTGTCAGGCGCCCGACGTGTGAAAGTGATAGCAGATCGTTTGGACATCCAAGAGTATCGCATCGATCTCAGAAATAGCGACCGAGGCATCCTGCGAAGGGACGAGGCGACTCTACAAGTTCACCTAATCTTCTAGCGAGGAAGCTGGACAAAATCGTCTTTTAGCAAATCGAATTGGTCCTCGTCCTCCATGTTTTCGCTCGCTATGGTCGCGACGTTATTTCTGCTTGTTCGCGCAGAACGCGAAATCGTATGTACGGGTATGACAACTCCGAAAAAGACTGCCGCAATTCGAAGTATCCTGACCAATCATGAAGATAATATTGCAGCCGTTAAAGCCGCCAATGTGAGTGCGGGCTTGGACGCGATCGTCATCGAAGCTATGAACGTTGCACTTAAGGATGATCTAGTCCTGGTTTTTGCGTGCAAGCCGGTGACCTCTGCGAACGGTTAGGCCGACGATTTCCCACCTGGATTCTTGTCTTCGGAAGCCGCGACCAAGTTTTAATTCGGCCCTTCGATTCTCGCGACTGAGGTCAGACAAGTTTGTTTCGGCGAGCTGCCGAAACCGGCACGCGAGCCGCGTGCGCTCCCCTGCTCATTCCATATCCGGGTAAGGGCCTTTGCCGCCTTCAGTGATGAAGCGATCGACTCGCGCCGTGACAACAGGCAGCGGTACCGATCCGAGCTCTAGCACAGCATCGTGGAAAGCGCGGATGTTGAATTTCGCTCCGAGCGTTTTCTCCGCTTTTTCACGGGCACGCAGGATGGCGACCTCGCCCATATAATAAGAGAGGGCTTGCGCGGGCCAGGCGATGTAACGGTCCACCTCGGTTTCGATCTCATGCTCGGGTAGCGCGGTGTAATCGTGCATGTAATTGAGCGCTTGTTCGCGTGTCCAACCTTTCGAATGAAGGCCGGTGTCGACAACAAGCCGCGCAGCGCGCCAGATCTGATAACCCAGCATCCCAAAACGGTCGTATGATGTCTCGTACATTCCCATTTCCTGGCCCAGCTTTTCACAATAAAGCGCCCAACCTTCGCCGTACGCGGAAATGTAATCGAATCGCCGAAAGTCCGGCTGGTTCTTGTGTTCGAGCGCGATCGGAATCTGGAATGCGTGTCCGGGCGCGGACTCGTGAAGCGTCAGCGCCGGCAAATTGTAGAGCGGTCGATGCGGCAGATCGTACGTGTTCAGGAGATAAATGCCGGGACCGCCACGGCCTGAAGTATAAAAGGGTGCGAGATCGGGCGGGACAGGTTTGATGGTGAAGCGCATCCGCGGCAGATAGCCAAAGTATTGCGACGATTTGCCGTCGAATACTTTCGCGATCCAGGCGGCGCGATTAAGCAGATCCTGCGGTGTTTTGGCGTAGAACTGCGGATCGTCACGGAGGAATTGCACGAAAGCTGGGAACTCGCCCTTGAACCCGGATTCGTGCATCGCGTCGACCATCTGCTGATGTAATTTGGCAACCTCCGATAGGCCGATCTGGTGAATTTCATCGGGAGAAAGATCGAGCGTGGTAAACTCGCGAATCTTCTGGCGATAGTACGTTTTCCCGTCTGGCAACTCTTCGGCCGCAAGCGTCGTGCGGGTGTGCGGCACATATTCGTCGCGGAAGAATTTGAGCAGATCCGCGTACGCCGGCTGCACGATCTCACGAATCACCTTTGCGGCTTCCGATTTGAGCTTGTCCTGGTCGGGTGGCTGAACTCCCACCATCGGTTCCCGGAATGGTGTGTAGAGCAGATTGTCTTCGGGTTTGCCCTCAGCAATGGTGGCTATGGATTTTTCGCGTCCCTGCAAAGTGAGCCGTGGCGGCGTGAAACCGCGCGGAAGTCCCGCCCGCATGTTCGCGATTTGTTCGCGGAAATAGCGTGGGATGTCGTGCAACTGCGCGATCCAGTTTTTGTAATCCGTCAGCGTCTTGAAAGGTCGCCGCGCCGTCTCTCCCAAATCGGTCCAGAAAGCAGAATCCGAGTTCGCCGGCATTTCGTAGTCTCGGAATTTCTGATCGGCGACGAAATTCTCGATTTCCGGACGATAAACATCGTAGTTGATTTGCCCCTCCGGCGAGAGCTGCGCGCGCGGAACATCATCGAGCTTGTGCAGCACATCCTGCCAGTAACGTAATCGAGTCTCCTGTGTCGCCGGATCTACCCTTGGCAAGCGATCAGGAACCGGCTTTTCCACTCCTTCGAGCCCGGGAAACTGCTCCAGCCGCCATTTCCATTCTTCTGTGTAGATAGTTCGCAGCCGCTCGTCTGCGCTTTGTGCCTTAGCGAGAGAAGGGACACACCACAGCGCTGCAGCACAAAACAAAACGGCGATTTTGAAACTCATTCGCTGCCCACGCTCACTCGCTCCTACCCTCGTCGCTTTACCTTCTATGTCGCTGATCCCCTCAGCTCCATTCATCATTTCGAGGCTATAAAGAATTTCGTTCATTTGTTAGGATTTTGGCAGAGTTTTCACGGGTTGATTAGCTGAGGCAAGTAGCGAAATTCTTAGACTTCTGAAACTCAAACCGTCTCTCGACTGGCTTCTTATCTTCGTTCCGCTTGCGATCGTTCTGCGCTTCTGGCCTGGAGGCATCAGTGCCACTGCGCTCTTTGTTTGCTCCGCTCTCGGCATTATTCCGGTCGCAGGCTGGATCGGGCGCGCCACCGAAGCGCTGGCTGTTCGAGTCGGGGAAGGCCTGGGAGGATTGCTCAACGCCACTTTCGGAAATGCCGCGGAACTCATAATCGCCGGCATAGCCCTTTCCAAGGGTCTGACCAATGTGGTGAAAGCCTCTCTTACCGGATCGATCATCGGTAACGTGCTGCTGGTGCTCGGTCTTTCCATTGTATGCGGGGGCACTAAATATAAAGAACAACGTTTTAACGGCACCGCAGCGCGCACCTGGGCCATCTCGCTCTCGCTGGCGGCCATCGGGTTGATCATCCCGACGGTTTTTCATCTTACTGCGCGCTCCAGTCCTGACGGCTGGAGCCCCGTGGTCGAGCAGAAGCTCTCCCTTGCCATTGCGATTGTTTTGTTCCTTACGTATTTCTGCATGCTCGGTTTTTCGCTTAAGACCCACAAGCATCTCTTCCGAAGCTCTGAAGAAGATGTCGAAGAAAAAGACAGGCAATGGTCGCGCAGTAGGGCCATTACCATCCTGCTTATCGCAACTGCGGTGGTCGCACTGCTCTCCGAGTTTCTCGTGGGCACGATCGAAAATGTCCGGGATTCCGTCGGTCTGACCGAGGTCTTTGTCGGTGTGATCGTGGTGGCGATTGTGGGTAACGCGGCCGAGCACTCGACTGCAATCCTCATGGCGATGAAAAACAAGATGGACTTGACCGTTGGCATTGCCATCGGTTCCAGTTTGCAAATCGCTCTCTTCGTCGCGCCCGTGATGGTTTTTCTCTCCTATCTTTTCGGGCGGCCGATGGACCTGGAATTCACGGTACCGGAAGTTCTGGCGGTTGTGGCCTCGGTCTATGTCCTGTTTCAGATCAGCGAAGACGGCGAGACGAACTGGATCGAAGGCGTCCAACTTCTCTCGGTCTACCTGATTCTCGGAATCCTCTTTTTCTTTCTGCCGGAGCCGCAACACGCTGCACCCTAGGCTTCGCGCGATTGTCGCGAACCAAGTTCGATCGGAGGCGCAAGGCTTCGACGAAGAAGCAAGAACGGACGTTCGATCGACAGGAAGAGAATCGTTGCGGCGATGTAGACGCAGAGTTCGACGCCGAGAAGCGCGGGCACAGACGTGAGGTCTATGGCGTGATTCGTGCAGAACTGCTCGACCCCGTTAATAACAAGTTTCTGAATCAGGTAAGCGCTGTAGGCGATACTGGCGATGAAGGCGGCGCCGGGAATTGCAACGCGGTAGAGTGGGAGTCGTGGACTGACCGCGCAAACAAGAAGCGCGGCCATCCCGACGGCGATGAGTGGGAATTGCCAGACACACGCAGCGATGGTGAGGTTTTTGGTTTCGCCGAGATACAGCGCGTAAACGATTAGCGCG
>JBARMF010000020.1:0-8019 GCA_049802315.1 Candidatus Udaeobacter sp. | reverse complement strand
TTCCGGCTACCGCACTGGCGTCTGACGGTCTGCCGAGCGCGTCGGCAAATTCCCTTGAAATGAGAAGTCGGCCTCCAGTAATAGCAAGAGACTTCGCAGCGGGATCGTAGTCGTACTGGTGTCCTTCGACATTGAAAAAGGTGAATCCTGTATTGCTATCACGGACTGCTAGATCGAAGCCTTGACCTGAAGAAAGCTTTTCCACTGTCAGCCGCTTAAGAGACGAGCGTAGTGCGACAGGTAGATTGCTGGAGCCGGGGGCGTCTTGTCCGCCGTAGCCTTGGCGAAGGGGGATTACGCCGGCCAAAGAGGCGTTTTGCAAAGTCAGTGCCATCGAGCCGGGCTGGAGGCCGCGCAACGAGTCGTTAAAGACAAGAATGGAAAAGAAAGAATTGGGCGCCGCTGCGAAGCGCAACGTGACTGGCCTTGCCACGAGAGAACTGCTCCCATTCAATCCATTCAGGTCGAGCTGCATCATTACGCTCGCGTCTTCCACAATCATCTTTTGCAGTGTTCCAGTCAGCGCTTCGGCAGCGTTTTGCTTGGATTGACCGGCGTTATTTTCCGAAGCGTTCGCGAAGAACAGAACTGACAGGAACGCGAAGCCGACAAGGCGTATCTTTGACATTGTAGTGGATCCTTCTGTTAGGGTGGGCTTCGGGAAGATTAGATTGTCATTTTCGCCGTGCTTGCGATACAAGGTAAAAAAGAGTTCTAGCAACCTCCTTACTCTTTTACTCAGTGTGCTGACGGCAGGGCTAGGGACGCGGCAGCGGAGTTGGACGAGGCCTCGGCGAAGGACCGGTCCTTGGTGATGGCGTGGGTCGGGGCGTTGCAGTAGCGGTGGCAGTCGGCGTGGCGGTGGCGGTTGGCGTCGCTGTCGGCGTTGCGCCGCCTGCAGGCGCCTGGATTGCAACCGTCATTGGCGACCCTGTCTTGAAGAAGCCTACTGTCGCGTTGGCAGTTTGCGGAGGTTGATCGGCGTCAAACCGGAAGTTATACAGGGTGCCAAAACGAATCGCATTTGCGTTCTGATTCTGCGCAAACGTTTCGCTATTCCAGGTTATGGAATCACTGGCCTGAGTGACAGCCCAGGGCGTGCTGCTGTAACCCTGGTTATTAAACGTGCCGTCGTTTGCCCAGCCGGGCTCCTGAGGCGGCCCATGAAATCCGATGTTACTGAGATTGGCTCCGGCGCCCAAAGGCACGCTAAAGGATTGAATACTGCGATCGAGATTGTAATTGTACACGGCATACTCATAGTGATAGACTCCCGGCGCGGGACTGGTCACTTTGTAGCCCACAAACGAGATGCCATCGTTTCCCGGATCAGGCTGCACCTGATTTACCGTCGCCCCTGTCCATGCCATGATGGCAGGCTGCGTTCTCGCGGTCGAGCCAACCGGGGAAAATGTGAAGCTCGTTGTGCCGCTAACAAGGAACTTACGGTAGGAAGCGTTGTTATACATGTTGCACTGCCCGGGATGGGTCTGACACCACGTGTATTCAAGCGGATCCAGGTATGCCGCTTCCGCGAAATAACTTGCACCCGTATTGAGCGTTGTGTTCAAATCAGCGACATTAACGCGAATCCGGTGCGATAAGCCATCATGTACGTGGCCGTTGTGATTGGCCGCGGTTGACGGCATCGCGCCGGTAAAAGGATTGACCCAGGCACGCGAACCCAGCAGGTGGTAGTCCCCATTTTCGTCGGCGAGATACGGATCGGAGCAGCCCGGACATAGCTGTGAGAACTGAGTGCAATTATTTGTGTTGCAGCCAAGGTTGCAGTCGTCGTCTTCGTCCGCGCCGAACGTGTGTTTAATCCAGGACTGGCCAATTTGTTCGAAGCGCTCGGTGTTATCTGCGCCACCGCTCATCCGATAAAGATTTTCCGGAAAAAACGAATGATCTGTGTTTGGTAATGCGTAAAAGTTGACCGGCTGATCGCCATTGTTGCAGGAAGTCGTCGCCACCCCCAGGCCGACCTGTGATCCCACCGCTGGGTCGATTTGCACCATGGCCGGCAGGTCCCCAACGATAATATCGGGCCCCGGCACCAGCGTAGGCGTTTCCGGACCGGCACGTTGGCTCAACGGGGGCACCACTATTGACTTCGGCTTGCCGTTCAGCACTTGCGTGATCTCGATCGGCTGCATCGCTGCGCCGACTGAAATTTTTCCAACGACTGATCCGGCGTCCGATGGGCGACCGAGAGCGTTAGCAAACTCTTTCGAAATAAGGAGTCGGCCACCTGCGATGCCCAGCGACCGCGCGTTGGCGTTGTAATCGTAATCTCCTCCTTGGATATTGAAAAAAGTGAAACCTGTCTTGCTGTCGCGTACGGCAAGGCCGAAAGATTGATTCGACGGAAGTTTTTCGACTACCAGTTGCTTGACAGACGCACCTAATCGCACAGGGAGTGCCGGAATCCCGCCACTGCGGGACGGGATTAAGACCATTGAGCCCGGCTTAACTCCGCGCAGCAGATCATTAAAAACGAGAATGGGAAAGAAGGAATTGGCTGCGGCGGAAAATTGCAGAGTGACTGGCCTTGCCACCAGGGAATTGCTCCCATTCAATCCGTTCAAATCGAGTTGCATCGTTACGCTCGCGTTTTCCACAATCATCTTTTGAAGTGTGCCACTCGGGGCGTTGCCATTCTGATTGTTCTTTGTGTCGGGATTACGCGAAAATACGCGGGACAAACCAAACAGCAGAAGCAACAGAAACATGAAACCGCTCAGGGTTAGTTTGATCTTTGACATAATAAAATGAATTCCTCCGTATCCCGGGTTTACTGAATTCGATGGGGAGATGTCAAAACTTTTCTCTTCAACCACTTGGCCGCGGCGACGTCTAGACAAACGTTTCTGCGTTGCCGGCGGGCGTCTGCGCGGACGCCTGGGGCACGTCATTTCCTACATTAAACGCACATCTTACCCTGACGTGTGTGCGGAACAGGCGCGAGCGAAGCGACTTGGAATGTAGGCGGCATGGCCCGAACACCCTCCATACCGCAGGCGGGCGAGGCGCACCGCCCCTACCCGGCGCTAAGTCGCTTCGATCCTCAAAACAAGATCCTCGTTTTCCCGCGGTGGGGACAAAAGAGGATTTTGTTCTTAAGTCAGCGCCTGCCTTCTACCAGCCCGGCAGCTTCCCGATCGAGCGCGGCAGCATCTATCTTGCGCGGTTGCAGATAAAATTCGTCGATCACGATTTGCACCAGTGCCGCGGCAGGCACCGCAAGAAACAATCCCAGGAATCCGAACAATTCGGCGGTCGCGAGGGTAAAAAACAAAATGTTCACCGGGTGCAGCCGCATTTCTTTGCCGAGCACGCCGGGGACGAGGACATTCAATTCAACCTGATAAACCAGGACGATTACGCCAAGCGCCAGCCAGAATTTTGTCGCTCCCATGCTCAATGCGACCAGCAAGATGGGAATGGAAACGAGAAAGGCGCCGATGCTTGGCAAAAACTCACCGAGAAACGCGAACACGCCGAATATGAACGCCGGCTGCACGCCAACCAACCAAAGCAACGACCCGATGGACACGCCCGTAATCACACCGTTGATCGCGACGCCCCGCGCCCATGCAATCATTTGTCGCATCATTCGTGCGAGAGTACGATGCGCCTGCTCGCGGTAACGATCGGGCGCAAGCGCCAGGTATGCAGTTACGAGCGGGCGCGGGTTCGCCAGCACAAACACAAGCAACAGAATCGCTAACAGGGCGCTGGCCACGCCTCCTACCAAACCGAGCGTCGATTGCAGCAGGAAATTTCCAACTGTAGCCGCGGCTGCCCCGACTTTACCGGCCATTTCGTCCGTCCGTGGCAATGCCTCGCGAACTTCCGGATAATTTTTCGTCAGCGACTCGATCCGGGTGCGAATGCCTTGCCACATGTTTGGCGTGCTGTGCATGAGTTCCTGCAGTTGCCGGCTCATGGGCGGAATGGCAAACAGGATGATTGTCGTCGTGACAGTGATCAGCGCTAGCATCACCAGGATGACACCCACGAAGCGCGGTATGCGATGTTTCTGTAGCCAAACGACGATCGGGTTCAGAACCATCGCGAGAAGAAAGACCAGCGCGAACAGCAGGATTACAGGTTGCAGCGCGCGCAGCATCAGCCAGATGACGAATACGAAAAACACCAGCCAAACGATGCGCCGCGCGCCATAATAACTCAGCGGGGCGTGCGGGTCTTCACGATGCGTTTCATTCATGCTCAAGGAACGACGGCTTCCCAGCCGTCGCGTCCCCTGCTTTTGTAACCACGAATGGACACGAATGGACACTAATTTTTTTGCGGTGTCCGCGATGTCGCTGCTTACTGTAGCGGCAGCCGTGCCGTCTAAGGTGATATCACGCAGGCGTCGCCGATCCGGTTAACCGGTCACTAATCACTCCCAATGATGAACTACAGTCGCGGTCGCGGACTCGGGCGCCCCCTTGGTGTAGGAGTAACTCTTGGCGCGGGCGTCGGAGTTGCGGTGGGCGTAGCAGTCGGAGTTGGCTTGGGTGTTGACGTCGCGGTGGGCGTAGCAGTTGGACTTGGCGTAGGTGTTGGGCTGGGCGCCACGGGCACCATCGCATATGCGTGAGTTTCGCCGTCGTGCACACCCGTGCCGACGATGACATTGTCTTCGCTAATGCCGTCTGCCGACGACGAAGTATTCATCGACAAATCCCAGCCCGAGTTCGGTGGGATGAGATCGGCAAGGCGATAAGTGTTTGTTCCGTCATAAAGAAAAGGAATCGAGAACGCGGACGAATCGTTTCCCACCACCCAGCCGGCTGAATTGACCGCGCGCGCGGACCCTTCGCTGGTACCTGTGGCGAGTGGGATGGCAACTATTCCGCCTTGATCCGACCAGATGAACGGCAGACCCGATCCCTGATTTAGCATGCTCGAGCCAACGACGTAACCTGTGTTACTCACACCGAACGCAAGCGCTCCATTGAACCCCGGCAACGCACCAACCTCGAACGCGTCGTTATCACCGATGTCATAGACGATACCAACGTTGCGCGCAGCATTGTTTGGATCGATCCCCTGGCCCACGATGCGGCTGTTGGTTGAGTCGTTGATGCCGAACGCCGTGACGAAAAAACATCCGGTCGGTGTGGTTGCTGTAATGAATCCACCGCCGCCGCCGAGGTAGACTGCGCCTCGTTGGTTGCTTCCGGCATCCACAGAGCCGACTGCAATACCCGAAAAGTTCACCGAGTTCGCGTCGCCGAGCGTTTCACCCACCGGCAGCGGCAGCTGCGAAACGACTCCATTCAACCACTTGACCGGCAACCGATCGCTGCCGAAAAGTGTGGTGGCTGCAGTCCCTACGGCAAGATTTTCAGCCGCGCTGTTCGCGACCGCGTGATTCCGCCCGGCCAGATTTGGCAATCCAACGATGCCGCCCTGCAGTGTCCAGCTGAACGCCTGACTTCCGCCGGTGCGGATTGAACGGCCCACTGCAGTTCCACCGTGCGATACACCAAATCCCTGGGAGGCATCATCGCCGGGATCGATCACGCCGATATCATAGATCTGATATTGCGGAGTAGTTGCAGTAGCTGCGGAAAGTATCGCGACTGATAACAGAGCAATCGTAAAGGCGATGAACTGGAAATTCGATCTGGCGTTTGTTTTCATCAGCTTTTACTAACCACAAATGAACACGAATGGACACTATTTTTTTTGAGGGGCGCGCCAAGCCAGAGCCTGATCTTCATACCGCGACTGTGAACAACCAAGAAAGTGATCGCGTCTCCGGGAGCACGCTACTGTCTGTCCTTTTCGGCAGCTTGCCGAAAAGTTCTGGGCACATTCGCAGCGTTAACTCGCCCGGTACTTTTGAGCTACTCATCGGCAGGCTAGCGACGACTACGGGCTGGGAGCCTGTGTTCGCCAATACGTCTAGCGCAACAGCGTCGGGCGCGGTGGCGCGGTGGGCCGTGGGCGCGGCGTCAGAAGAGCTCTTGGTGTAGGCGTTGGCCTGGCTGTAGCTGTGGGAGTAGCTGTGGCAGCAGGGGTCATGGTCGCAGTCGCAGTTGCTGTTGCCGTCGGTGTTGGTGTCGTGGTTGGCGTGAGCGTAGCTGTCGCTGTCGCAGTAGGAGTAGGAGTAGAGGTCGGTGTCGGCGCCTCGTAAAGGAATGTGCAGGTGAATTCGAGCACTGGACCGCCGCAGCAAGTAAACCCGCCAGGGGGGATGTGCATGGTGTTGAGGCCCTGCACTACCGGCGAACTGTTGAAGTGAAAAGTGATCTGTAAATTATTGTTGCTTAAGACAAACGAGTTGGGTTGGATGTTGTTCACTGTCAAGGAGCTTGTGTGGACGGTTGCCGGATCGACGGGACAGGTCACGCTGATAATGAAGTCCACTGGCTGGAAATCAATTGTGCTACCACAGTCCATATTCGTGCTCTCCACCGAACAAGGCGTAGGACTTGGTACTGGTGTAGGTGTAGGGGTCGGCGTTCCGACCGTCCAAACATCGGTGATGGGCTGGTAGCTCCCGCTAACTCCGGCGTAAGGGAGGTCGAACATATCTTCGAGGGTACGTAGAAGGTTGAAGTGGTAGATCAACTCAGAATACTGGCCGGGCGCGACCATCTGCCCCACGAAGATAGTGGCTATGCGGTTGCCCTGACTGCCATCGTCCTCGTCGAAGGTAATGATCAAGAGGCTGTTGTGGGTCATGGCCCATTGCGCGTAAGCGTTCAGGTGCTGTTGCAGCCAGCTGTCACCCTGCTGGATCGTGCCGTCGTGCATATCGTCGTCGAGGTTGGGTATCACGAATGACACCGTAGGAAGCGTGGTATAGTCGGTTGGGAAGTAACTGTAAGGGAGATTGGTGGTTGTGGGTATGTTGGTGAAGTTCACCCAGGGAGCGTGCTTGCGAGCATAAGCGCCCGATGTGCATACGAGTGAGCCGACCGACGGCAGGTCTTCGGAGTAGCCCCCGAAGGTGAGAGAGGCGTTGAGCAAGTACAGCCCCAGATTGGCTGTGGTGAAGTAGTGGGGGCACGAATCGTCAGTCACGCCCTGATTGGATCCGGAGAAGAGGTCAAGATAGTTGGGCTCGCTGGGGTGCGTTATTGCGTATGATTGGGTGAAGAGAGCGCCCTGGGCCGCCAGCGAATTGATGTAGGGCGCGGCGGAAGAGCCGATGATCTCGCTGAAGCTGTGATTCTCTTCAATCACAATCACGACACGATCGGGTCTGGGCACGCCGTTGGCTAAAGGCGTTCGATAGTCTGAATGAGCCAGCGATTTGATTCCATTCAACCGATTCACATCGAGATTCATCGTGACGCTGCCGTTTTCGACAATCATTTTGTGAAGCGTCTCGCTCTGGCCCTGGCGGTCGGGATTTTCCTTTGCAGCCCTGAAAGCGTTCGGAGAGCCGGTCTCAGGTGAGCCAAAAAGCAGGAACAACGCAACCATTGAAACAGCAGGGGTTGCCTTTGGCATTATGTGGTGTCCGCTCGATTTGCCTGGTTTAGTTATGCGCTGAAACGAGTGTGATATTTCTCACGGCCAGGCAGACGTAGCTAGGGAAAACTTTAAAATTCTTTTTGCGCGGCATGAAATCTGCGGAGTCGGGAGACCAGACGTCGCCAGTCCGATTTCATTGGTACGTGCCATAGCCAAGCGAAGATGGGGGGCGGTCAGCTCGCGGCTCGTTTTCAAATCTGGGGAGACAGCCCGCGGGGACGTGGCTACAGCAGGGCTATAGCAGTTGGTTACATCGGCTACATTTTATTTAACTTGCACTTGTCACGAATCACCCTGCCAGCTTACGGCCTCGGCGCCAGGATAGGACGCGGGCGCGGCGTCGGAAGAGTTTTTGGTGTAGGCATTGGCCCGAGTGTAGCTGTGGCGGCTAGGCGTTCTACAAGTCATCTCATAAACCAATAAAGCGATGTCATCCTGAGCAAAGCGAAGGATCTCTGTCTATTCTGCGCGCTGTGACAAGGGACAAAGTCAGAGATGTTTCGCTGCGCTCAA
>JBARMF010000019.1:0-4301 GCA_049802315.1 Candidatus Udaeobacter sp. | reverse complement strand
CTAGCCGGAGCGCGTCAAGGAGTGACGGCTTCCCAGCCCCGAAAGCTTTCGGGGCTGCCCAAGCCGTCGTTCCTTGTGTTGAGCAAATGAACGGATCGACGACGACCGCTATTCCACGCCGCTCATTCGGGGAAACGATGCGCGCGGATGTTTGGTGGACCCAGCCGTTGCTCGTGTTCATCGGCTTATCCACCTTCATCATCTATTCCACGTGGGCGGCGTTTCAGGGAAAAAATTATTTCCTAGGCAATTACGTGTCGCCGTTTTATTCGCCGGAACTGTTTGGCGATTCGCCTCATAGTTGGTTTGGGCCGAAACCGGGCTGGTGGCCGCAGTGGCTTCTGTTTTCGCCGGCGCTTTTAGTTCTTTGGGCACCGGGTGGCTTCCGGCTCACCTGTTATTATTATCGTGGCGCTTATTACAAAGCGTTCTGGGCCGATCCGCCGGCCTGCACGGTTGGCGAACCACGCAAAAGTTACTGGGGCGAGCGTTCGTTCCCGCTCATCATGCAAAACGTGCATCGCTATTTTCTCTATGTGGCGCTCTTGTTCATTTTGATCCTGGCATATGACGTTTGGAAGGCGCTTTGGTTTGTCGATCCGGCGACGGGCAGAAGTTCATTCGGGATCGGGGTCGGTACCGTTGTACTCGCCATCAACGTTTATTTGCTGGGCGGCTACACAATAGGCTGCCATTCCCTGCGGCATCTGATCGGAGGATTTCGCGATCAACTCGCACAATCGCCAGCCTGTTATCGCGCCTACGCCTGCGTGAGTTGTCTGAATCGTCGCCACATGCTTTGGGCGTGGGTGAGTCTGTTCTGGGTCGGCTTCACTGATCTCTACGTGCGGCTGTGCGCCATGGGAATCTGGCACGATTGGCGGATTATTTGAGCCTTGAAGGTTGGGGGACTAAAGCGGCGTTCTCCTCTGTCATGTTGAGCGAAGAGAAACATCTCTGACTATCGGCTTGCGACGGATGAGAGCCCGGAAATAATCAGAGATTCTTCTCCCGCGAGGGCGGGATCAGAATGACAACGAGCTCTTTTAACGCTTCAACCCTTTAACGCTTCAAACGATTTCCATGCTTGAGTACGAAACTTTTGATTACGATGTGCTCGTGATTGGCGCTGGTGGCGCGGGATTGCGCGCTTCGATTGAAGCTTCGGCTGCGGGCGTTCGCGTTGGACTCGTCTGCAAATCGCTTCTGGGTAAAGCGCACACGGTGATGGCGGAGGGCGGAATCGCAGCGGCGCTGGCCAACGTCGACGAACGCGACAATTGGAAGGTGCACTTCGCCGACACCATGCGCGGCGGTCAATATGTCAATCAGTGGCGTATGGCTGAATTGCACGCGAAAGAAGCGCCCGATCGAGTGCGTGAGCTCGAAGCATGGGGCGCCGTTTTTGATCGGACAAAAGACGGCCGAATTCTGCAAAGACATTTCGGCGGCCACAAATATCCGCGACTGGCGCACGTCGGCGATCGCACCGGGTTGGAGATGATCCGCACATTACAGGACCATGGTGTTCATAAGGGAATTGAAGTCCACATGGAGCACACCATTCTTTCGTTGCTCAAGGACGGCGACCGCGTCGTAGGAGCGTTCGGGTACGACCGCGAGAGAGGCCGTTTCAAAATCTTCCGGGCCAAAGCTGTGGTGCTGGCCACGGGTGGTATCGGTCGCGCCTACAAAATCACCAGCAACAGTTGGGAATATACGGGAGATGGACACGCGCTCGCTTATGAGGCGGGCGCTGAGCTCATCGATATGGAGTTCATTCAGTTTCATCCCACCGGAATGGTCTGGCCGCCGAGCGTCATGGGAATTTTGGTCACTGAGGGAGTGCGCGGTGAAGGCGGCGTTTTGATGAACAAAGACGGCAAACGTTTTATGTTTGAAGCGATCCCGGAAAATTACCGGCAGCAAACGGCGGACAACGAGGAGGAAGGCTGGCGGTATTGCCAGGGACACAAAGATGCGCGCCGTCCGCCGGAATTACTCACGCGTGATCACGTCTCGCGTTGCATCGTGCGCGAGATCAAAGAGGGCAGGGGAAGTCCGCATGGTGGCGTGTTCCTCGATATTTCGTGGATCAAATCGAAACTTCCGAACGCCGCCGAACACATTAAACGAAAACTCCCAAGCATGTACCACCAGTTTAAACAATTGGCTGACATCGATATCACGGAGCAACCGATGGAAGTTGGGCCGACTACCCATTATGTCATGGGTGGCGTGCGCGTTGATCCCGACACGCAAATGTCGCGTTTGCCTGGGCTGTTTGCTGCCGGTGAGTGCGCCGCGGGTATTAACGGTGCTAATCGACTGGGTGGCAATTCGCTCTCCGATCTGTTGGTGTTCGGGAAACGCGCCGGTGAATTTGCGGCGCAGTTCGCGAAGCAGAACTCGTTAGGTGAAATTCGTAACGATCAGATCGATCTAGCCGCGCGCGAAGCGCTCGCGCCATTCGATCGAGGCGACGGCGAGAACCCGTACCAAATCCAAAAAGATTTACAGGAATTGATGCAGGACAATGTCGGAATCGTTCGAACGGAATCTGAGATGCAGTACGCGCTTGGCCAGTTGCAGCAACTGAAACAACGAGCAAATCGCGCCGCAGTTACTGGCAACCGCGAATACAATCCCGGTTGGCATACCACCATCGATCTGAAGAATCTGCTTACCGTCTCGGAGGCAGTCACCCGCACAGCGATTGAGCGGAGAGAAAGTCGCGGCGCACAATTTCGCGAAGATTATCCCGGCAAAGACGAGCATTTTTCGAAGGTGAACACGATTGTGTCGAAAGCGACTGACGGCTCGATGCAAGTGCGCCTCGACCCCTTACCGGAAATGCCGGATTATCTGAAGGAAGTGATTGAGGAGAATCGGTGAGATCGTGAATCGAGAATCGTTACATCGTGAATCGACGGGAGAACAGCGTCGCGGCCGAGGGTTGGGTAGCGCACGCGTCTCGCGTGCTGGCGAAGGCCTCAGGCGTTCGCGAACTTTTCTTTGGATGTGTCCTATTCCGAGGAGGCAATCTAGAGGAAAGTCCGTTGCGGCGCGACGCCGCAACCAGCACGCGGGACGCGTGCGCTACCCAGAACGGTTCAACGAATGAAAACAGCCTCCTTCAAAATCTGGCGTGGCGATGCCAAAGGCGGCGAATTTCATGAGTACGCCACCGACGTAGCCGAAGGCATGGTGGTGCTCGATGCCGTGCATGACATCCAGCGGACTCAGGCGTCTGATCTTGCGTGCCGATGGAATTGCAAGGCAGGAAAATGCGGCTCGTGTTCCGCTGAAGTGAATGGAATGCCGAAGCTGATGTGCATGACGCGAATGAGCGAATTGCCGTTAGACAAACCGGTGACGATCGAGCCGATCAAAGCTTTTCCGGTCATCAAGGATTTGGTGACAGATGTTTCATGGAATTTTCGGGTGAAGAAAAAGATCAAGCCGTTCAGCCAGCGACCACCAGATGCGCCGGATGGCACATGGCGTATGCAGCAGCAGGACATCGATCGCGTGCAGGAATTCCGGAAATGCATCGAATGTTTCCTATGCCAGGATGTCTGCCACGTTCTGCGCGATCACCAGATGCACGACAAATTCATCGGGCCGCGCTTTCTAATTCATGTCGCCGCTCTCGAGATGCATCCACTCGATACACAGGATCGCATCGAAGAACTGCGGAATGATTACGGGATCGGTTACTGCAATATCACAAAGTGTTGCACCAAGGTTTGTCCCGAAAACATTCAAATCACGGACAACGGAATCATTCCGTTAAAGGAACGCGTTGTGGATCAGTTTTATGATCCGCTGGGATGGCTCTGGGGATTGTTGAAGAAGAAATCCGATCCCGGAAGAGTTGAAGAGTTGAAGCGATGACGCGCCTTTCTGTCATGTTGAGCGAAGCTAAACATCTCGGACTCTCCGCTTGCGGACCATGAGCACCGCGGAAAATAATCTGAGATTCTTCGCTCCGCTCAGAATGACAGAGAAACCGGTATCCGCTTTAACGCTGCCGCCATGCCCGAACTGAAACAACTTCACAAAGACGCAATTCCCGCCGCGCTCGAGAAAGCTGAGCGTTACCGTTTGCTCAACGAGCCCGGCGAAGCGGAAAGCATTTGCCTCGACATTCTGGCTGTCGATCCTGATAACCAGCGGGCTGTCATCACCCTTTTACTCGCGTTCACTGATCGCTTCGAAAAAGGGTATGGCGTCAGCGAGACGCAAACGAAAGAATTACTAGGCCGGCTGAATTCGGAATATGAGCGCGCGTATTATTC
>JBARMF010000018.1:0-1843 GCA_049802315.1 Candidatus Udaeobacter sp. | reverse complement strand
GTGGATCATTGAGGTGGCTTTGCACCCAGCGCATCGCGACGCCAACGAGCAATCCAATTCCGATGCCGCCCGCCGCCGCCCACACAAACCGCCCCGCCGCATACGCCGGCGAGAAAGTGCCGGTGACGAGCGCGGCAATCGCAAACTGCAATGCAACCAGCGCAGTGGCGTCATTTACCAGGCTCTCACCCTCGAGGATCACCTGTATTCGATGAGGAACGCTGAGCCGGCGAATAATTGCCGTCGCCGCAACCGCATCCGGCGGCGAGACAATTGCCCCGAGCGCGAAAGCAGCGGCCCATGGAAGCGCCGGCACAATCGAATGCGCGATCCAGGCAACCGCCAGCGTTGTTGCCAGCACTAGTCCGATTGCGAGCAGCAGTATCTGGCGCAAATTTCGTCGGAAATCACGCCACGATGTAAACAACGCGGCGGGATAAATCAGCGCCGGTAGAATGAAGTAGAACACCACGTCCGGATTCAGGTTCACCGCCGGCAATCGCGGCACAAAACTCAAAGTGAGTCCGCCAAGGACAAGCACGATGGGATACGGCAGCGTAATCTTGTGTGCCAGCACGGCCAAAACCCCGACGGCCGTGAACAAAAGCACAATAATCTCGGCCTGGTGCATGATGAGATCGTTGCTCCTTTAGCCGGGGGCGTTGACCCCGACCGCGAAGGGTACGTATTCAGCCGCGGTCAACGCCCGCGGCTACAGCCTTCGCCCGCGCGCGGTTCGCCTGAAGCTGCCCGAGATGTTTTTCCGACCAACGACAAAGTCCCTGGAGCGGCTCGATCAACGTGCGTCCCAGCTTCGTAAGCGAATATTCTACTTTGGGCGGCACAACCGGATGCACTGTGCGTTGCACCAGGCCGTCGCGCTCGAGGCTGCGCAAGGTTTGGGTCAGCATTTTCTGAGAAATCCCTCCGATCTCGCGCTGAAGCGCAGCGTAACGCATCGTGCCGCCGGCTAGAATCTGGATGACGAGCGCAGTCCATTTGTCAGCTATGCGGTCCAGTACCAACCGGGAGGGACAGCGCGGATCGAGCACGGAGGGAACTGAAGACGCCTTTGGCATGGCCCTGTGTAAAACAACTTGCTAACAGGTGCAAGCTGGAGGGTAACGTTCTAAAAGGTGTGTATGGTTCCTAGTCGTGTGTAGTTGACTGCTGGTTCTGGCGTCCGAAATTAAGGCGTGAGCATTACAGCTTCTCCGAAAAACAATGCCAATGCCGGTCGGATCGACTTTCTGTTCAACGAGACCGATTCGGGCGCTTCACAGCCGGTTCGCGGCGAGACGCAACCGGACGACTCCGAATTACTCGACGCCTATTCGCGCACGGTCGTCAGCGCAGTCGCGCGCGTCGCGCCCACCGTAGTTAATATCAACGTAAAACAGCGGATCAGCGCGCGACGTGGAGAGCGCGAACTCAGCGGAAACGGATCCGGGTTCGTGATCACACCCGATGGATTTATTCTGACGAACAGCCACGTTGTTCACGACGCGAGCGCAATCACCGTTAACCTGCCGGACGGCCGCGAATATCCCGCCAAATTGGCAGGCGACGACCCGGATACTGATCTCGCCGTTGTTCGAATCGATGCGCCACAGTTGAGACACGTGCGCCTGGCCGATTCCGAGAATTTGCGAGTGGGCCAGCTGGTGATCGCAATCGGAAATCCGCTCGGCTTTGAAGCCAGCGTCACCGCCGGCGTCATCAGCGCGCTGGGTCGCTCAATGCACACGCAGTCCGGCCGGCTGATCGACAACATCATTCAAACCGATGCAGCGCTGAATCCCGGTAATTCCGGCGGGCCACTGGTCAATTCAGCCGGTGAAGT
>JBARMF010000017.1:0-2514 GCA_049802315.1 Candidatus Udaeobacter sp. | reverse complement strand
GATTCCGAAAGAAGACAATCCTTTTTTGGGCGAACGCGGCGTGCGCGTCGCGCTCGATCGTCCCGAGATTTTGCGCATTCAGCTGCGCGCCATTCTTCGCGCATCAGCCTTCGGTCGCGTGAGCGTGATGTTCCCGATGATTTCGTCGCTGGAGGAAATTCGCGACGCGAAAGCGATTCTGGCGGAAGAATCGCAGCGGCTCGGCATCACGCCAATTCCCGCTGGCATCATGGTGGAAGTTCCGGTGACTGCTGTGATGGCGGCGCAGTTCGCGAATGAAGCGGACTTCTTCTCTATCGGGACTAACGATCTCACGCAATACACGCTCGCCATGGACCGCGGTCATCCGAAACTCGCGCCGCGCATCGACGGGCTTAGTCCGGGCGTCTTGCATCTGATCAACCACACCGTGCGCGGCGGTCATGCCGCCAATCGACCGGTCGCGGTTTGCGGAGGTATCGCGAGCGATGCGCATGGTGTGCCGGTTTTGATCGGCCTCGGCGTGGACGAATTGAGCATCAGTCTTCCTGCGATTCCCGCGATTAAAGGACAGATTCGCAAACTGCGTTTCGATGAATGTCGCGAGCTTGCGCAAAAAGCGCTCGCCGCCGAATCCGCTGCGGACGTGCGCGCGCTGATTGGCGAGCCTAACGAGTCGTGATATGAAGATGCCGTCGTTCACAAACGCCTTCTCCCTTCTGCAAAAAGTCGGCAAATGCATGATGCTGCCGGTTTCGGTGTTGCCTGTCGCCGGCATCCTGCTCGGCGTGGGCAGCGCCGACTTCTCGTGGCTGCCAACGATCGTGTCGCAAATCATGGCGGCATCCGGCAACGCGATCTTCGCCAATTTGCCGTTGCTCTTCGCCATCGGCGTCGCGATTGGCCTGACCGATAACGACGGTGTCGCCGCTCTCGCCGGCACAGTCGGCTTTGTTGTCTTCCTCGCCGCGATGGGCGTTTGCGCGAAGCTCCGCGGCATCAACACGACGGCGATCATGGGGATTCAGTCGATCGAGACCGGAGTATTCGGCGGTATCATTGTCGGCCTTATCGCTGCCGCAGCCTTCAACCGGTTCTATCGAATACAGCTCCCGAGTTATCTCGGCTTTTTCGCTGGTAAGCGTTCCGTGCCGATTATTACCGCATTCGCAGTGATTGCGGCCGGCGTCCTGCTCAGCTTCATCTGGCCGCCAATCGGCGCCGCGATCAAAGCTTTCTCAAATTGGGCAGTACACGAGCGGCCGGCGCTCGCCTTCACCATATATGGCATTGTCGAACGCGCCCTCATCCCGTTTGGGCTGCACCACGTTTGGAATGTTCCCTTCTTTTTCGAAGCCGGCGATTACACCGATCCTGCCACCGGCAACGTGGTTCATGGCGAAATCGCGCGATTCATTTCCGGCGATCCGACCGCGGGCAACATGACGGGCGGTTATCTTTTTAAAATGTGGGGACTGCCGGCAGCGGCATTCGCCATGTGGCACGCGGCACGTAAGGAAAATCGCGCCAAGGTCGGCGGCATCATGGTCTCCGCGGCGCTAACGGCGTTTCTCACCGGCATTACTGAACCGATCGAGTTTGCGTTTCTTTTTGTCGCACCGGTGCTCTACGCAATCCACGCGTTACTAGCGGGGGTTGCTTACTTCGTATGTATCGCGCTGCACATCAAACACGGCTTCACGTTCTCGCACGGACTGATCGATTACGTCGTGCTGTTCCCGAAATCTCAGCGCGCTCTCTGGCTGTTCGTTATCGGGCCGATTTGGGCGGTTGTTTATTACGGCGTTTTTTCGTTCGCCATTCGCAAATTCAATCTCATGACGCCGGGCCGCGAAGTTCAGGAGGAAAGCGAAGTCAGCCCGCGCGAGGCAGCCGGCGATCAGTTCGCCCTGCAACTCGTCCGCGCTTTCGGCGGTCGCTCGAACATTGTAAGCCTCGATGCTTGCATTACGCGCCTGCGGGTCAAGCTGGCCGATGTCACCAAGGCCAGTGTTGATAAACTCAAAGCGCTCGGTGCAACCGGAGTGGTCGTGGTTGGCGATGGAATGCAGGCGATCTTCGGAACGCGCAGCGAAAATTTAAAAACCGAGATGCAGGATTACTTAAAGACTGCCGGCCCCGAGGCAGACGAGATCGAGCCCGGATCCCCGGTCAAGGCGCCGGTACCACCTCTCGGGTTCGAACCCAGGGTCCGGGATCCGGACGCTGCGCGTAAAGCCGCAGCGTATGTCGCCGCGCTTGGTGGCAAAGGGAACATCGTGCGGGTGGATGCTTGTGCGGAGACGCGACTCCGCATTGTTCTCCGTGATGAAAAGCAAATCAGCGAAACCGCGCTCAAAACCGAAGGCGTCGCCGCCGTAGTAAAACTGCCAAACAATGTTTGCCATCTTCTGGCCGGCCTGAATGCCGACCAATACGCCGCCGAAATGCGGGCGCAACTCGCTGCGTAGTAGAGTAAAAATCAATGTCCGGTAGACTGGCGCAGGCAAACGAACTTTTCCGATGAACACGCCA
>JBARMF010000016.1:0-4575 GCA_049802315.1 Candidatus Udaeobacter sp. | reverse complement strand
AGCTTCAGGCGAACCGCGCGCGGGCGAAGGCTGTAGTCGCGGGCGTCGACCGCGGCTGAATACGTACTTTTCGCGGTCGGGGTCAACGCCCCCGGCTACAGGAGCAACGATCTCATCATGCACCAGGCCGAGATTGTTGTCCTTTTATTCACGGCCGTCGGGATTCTGGCCGTGCTGGCGCACAAGATTACGCTGCCGTATCCGATCGTGCTCGTCCTGGGCGGACTCGCTTTGAGTTTCGTGCCGCGGTTGCCGGCGGTGAACCTGAATCCGGACGTGGTGTTCTACTTCATTCTCCCGGCGCTGATTTATCCCGCCGCATTGTTTACATCGTGGCGCGATTTCCGGCGAAATCTGCGACCGATACTCCTGCTCGCCATCGGGCTCGTGCTGGCAACAATGCTCGCAGTTGCGTGGATCGCGCATTCCGTTGTGCCGGCGCTTCCGTGGGCGGCCGCGTTTGCTCTCGGAGCAATTGTCTCCCCGCCAGATGCAGTTGCGGCGACGGCGATCATTCGCCGGCTTGCCGTTCCTCATCGAATACAGGTAATCCTTGAGGGCGAGAGTCTCGTGAATGATGCGACCGCACTGGTTGCATTGCAGTTTGCGATTGCGGCTCTCGTTACCGGCTCTTTCTCGCCGACGTATGCTGCGGGGCGGTTTGTGTGGGCGGCGGCAGGCGGCATCGGAATTGGATTGCTTGTCGGCGTAGCAATGCGGTGGGTGCAGAGCCACCTCAACGATCCACCAATTCAAATTACATTTTCTCTGCTCACGCCCTTCATCGCTTATCTCTCTGCCGAACGCATGCAGGCCTCAGGCGTTTTGGCGACGGTTGCTGTCGGCATTTTTCTCGGCTGGCACTCACCGCTGATGATCACCGCGCGGACCCGCCTCCAAGCTTATGCGTTCTGGGAAATGATCGTGTTCCTTCTCAACGGATTCGTTTTCATTGTCATTGGTCTGCAACTCCCAAGAATCTTGCACGCATGGAATCGACAATCGCTCACTGGCGCCTTTGTGAGTGCGATCGTCGTCTGCGCAACTGTGATCTTAGTCCGTTTCGCGTGGGTGATACCGGCGACCTATCTATCTCGTTTGCGCAGAAGCGAGCGACATGTGCACGACCCAACTCCATCGTGGCAGCACGTTGCGATCGTCGGCTGGGCGGGCATGCGCGGCGTAGTGTCACTCGCAGCCGCGTTCGCGTTGCCGCTGGCGCTACCTGGCGGTCAGCCGTTTCCCGGGCGCGATAACATTTTGTTTCTCGCCTTTTCAGTGATTCTGGTCACGCTGGTGTTACAAGGGCTGACCCTGCCGGTGTTGATTCGGAAGCTCGGCGTACCGCCTGATGCAGAAACGGATGAAGAGGAGCGCCTGGCGCGATTAGAAGCAAACAAGGCGGCGCTCAAATGGATCGAGGAAGCAGGCGCAAATGGGAAGTTTTCGCCGGACGCGGCAAATCGGTTGCACGCCGAATACGACGAGCGCATAGAGCAATTGCAACTTTGTGCTGAAAATCCCGATGATTGCCGCGGCGAAATCGCCACACCGCAGTATCAGCGTTTGCAACACCAGGCGCTGCGCATCGAACGAAAAACAATCATCCGCCTGCGAAACGAACGAGTGATTAATGACGACGCGTTGCGCCGAATTCAGCGCGACCTCGATCTGGCGGAAGCGCGGCTGAGCGGCGGGTGAAAAGTACGGGCGCTTACGTGGTAGGGACATCGCGCTGCGATGTCCGGACGGCGCAGCGCGCCGTCCCTACCTACGAAATCCAATCGCGCCAGAAGAAGAGATCGATGTTGTCATCGAAGAAATCCCACAAGAATAGTAGCAGTGAAAAACCGTATCGCGTCGGCCAATCTCTGGCTGCTCCACCGAGCCGCAACGCACACGTCTTTAGCTCTTTTTTGAAGAACCGTGCCAGATGCGACCGAACTTTGTCCGTGAGCGGAAGCTTTTCCATACCGGCCCAATTGTTGTCCTCGGCTGACATCCGGCTGGCTGGTTTATCCGGATCGGCACCCAGAAAATCGAGGATTGAACGCCGCAGTTCTGTCGGATTTCTTTGCAGGTCATCAAAGAAATAAATGCGAAATCGGTCTGGAGGAACATAATGTTTCCATCGCGCGACGATTGCGCTGGGGTACGAACGCAAGAGCAGTCCTCGCCGGAGCAAATTCCGATTAACTTCGTCGATATCAGTTACGTCGAACGACTCGATCTGGTGGTAATGCACTTCCATGGACAAGTGCGACCACACTCGTTCAACCGGGTCACGGGCCAGGAAAATCACCTTTAACTTCGGGAAATATCCGACGATTTGCCGAATGATCTTGTTACTGAGCGTGGAATAGTTGGGCGAAATATCGCCGGAAAGTAAGGATCCCTTGGGTTCGAACAGTTGGGCATAATGCTCGAAGTCTATATACGGTTTGGCGCTGAGGCTGTTTATGCTCTCGAGAAAGCGAAGATCGCGCTCATCTCTACAGCGCGAAGACGATGGGCGTTGAACCCTGCTCAATTGATCAAAATAATGCAGCTCCTTTAAAGGAGGCATCCAGAAATCAGGATGCGAATCGAGCTGTTGATAGAGCCAGGTCGTTCCGCCTTTATGGACTCCGACACACAAAAAATCGGGTCGTGCACCGGCGGTATCCGAGCCGTTCCCGTTCTTATGTTTACCGTTGCCGGCGCGGCCATTGAATGGCCAAGTCCATTTCATGCCTGATTATCTTTCCTGCGGGATAGAGAAAACAAGAACGTTGGCAGCGTCAGCAAATCCAGTCGCACCAGAAGAAGAGATCGATGCTGTCGTCGAGCAAGTCCCAGAAGTACAGCAGCAGTGAAAAGCCGTATCGCGTCGGCCAGCTTTTCGCACGTCCGCCAATTTCCGCCGCGCAGGCTTTCAGTTCATGTTCGAAAAATTGAGCCATGCGATCGCGCACTCTTGCCGTGAGCCGAAGCTTATCGGTGCCGGCATCGTTATTGTCGTGCGGTTTTAATCTGCCGCTTGGCTTGTCGGGATCGCCGCCCAGAAAGCGCACAATCGATTGCCGCAGCTCCGCGGGCTTCTCCTTTAGATCGTCGAAGAAATAGATACGGAAGTTCTCCGGATGAACATAACGTTTCCACCGCGCAACAATTTTGCTCGGATGCGACCGGACCAGCACACCCGGGTTCAGCAGATTGCAAACGACCTCCTCAGGGTCCGTGGCGTCGAACCGATTGATCATTCCGAGCCGCACGCCCATGGACAATTGCGACCAGGCTCGCTCAACAGGGTCGCGAGCAAGAAATACCACCTTCAAGTTCGGAAAGTGATCGACGACTCTTTCGATGACCTCATCGCTGAGAGTCGAGTAGGCCGGCGAAATGTCACCCGAGATAAGGGGCCCTTTATGACAGAACAACCGGCCGTAACGATCGAGATCGATATGGCTTCGCATGCTCAAATCTTTGATGCTTTCGACAAAACAAGCGTCTCGATCGTCGTTGGAGCGCGGCGACTGATGTCGCTTCGTCCTGTGTAGAGTGTTCAGGTATTGGAGCTCCTTTAGTGGAGGCATCCAGAAATCGGGATGCGGCTCCAGTTGCCGGTAAAGCCACGAGGTTCCGGCCTTTTGCGCTCCAACGCATAGGAAGTCGGGACATGCATCACCGGTGACCCCGTTGAGGTCGTGTCCGTTACCGTTGTGGCCATTACCGCGGTGTCCGTTACCATGGTGACTGTTCCTCTGGCTACCGTCGCGGGATTTGAATGGCCAGTTCCAACTCACGGCGCCATATTTTCCATTCGCGACTTAAAAAGCAAGCCCGGAATGTAGGGTTGCGCCCTACTTCGGCCGTGTGGAAAATCGCCAGAATGAAACAGAGCCTCCGCCATCGGATTTTCCTTCTCTCGCCTGCTTACGCTGGAGGTGAGCGAGCCCGAATGATTTTGCGCGACCAGGCGCAGTTTCCGCTCGCCCGAAAGCTGCGCGGGAAAAGTGGCGCGCCAATCGCGGATGTGTTCACCTTTTTGAGCGGCCTCTATTTTCGCGGGAAGATTGCCTACGCAACTGCGTTCGCGCGGCCTGCACGCGGAACGTCAGGTGTGCTTGTGATCACGCCCACACGTGGATTGATCGATGCGCAAACGCGAATTCGTCTCGATGATTTGCGTGAATTTGCGGAGGTAGATATCGATGAGGATGATCCGCGTTACCGGATGCCAATCGAGCGTGATGCCGGGCGTTTGGCAAAGAAACTGTCGGACCAAAGCGAAGTGATTCTCCTCGGAAGCATCGCCACTGGCAAATACGTGGAGGTGCTGTTGGCAAACTTTGGTCAGCGACTGCGGTTTCCGGCGGACTTTGTCGGCCGCGGTGACATGAGTCGCGGCGGATTGATGCTGCGTTGCGCCGCGGATCTTCAGGAACTTTCATACTTGCCGGTGGCGGGCGCGATTGTGAACGGGAAACGGCCGCCGAAACTGGCGCCGCGAAGATATGCGACTGCGTTGCGCTAATCTGTGCCACGTAGCGCCAAAGGCGCGTCCTCATATTAGCCTGGGGCATCGCCCCAGGG
>JBARMF010000015.1:0-1917 GCA_049802315.1 Candidatus Udaeobacter sp. | reverse complement strand
GAACAACACCACGCCGATCGTCGTAAGCAGCAGCACCAACGAAACAGAGTAAAGGACGCTGATGGTAGCGAGTTTCAGGTGTTTCATAACGAACACCCAGCCGAAGGCGGTCGACGCGTAGAGTGCGAAGCCAACATAAAACCAACCGGTCCGTAGCGACTGCTCTTTCGCGCTGGCGAGCTTGAGGAAATAGTCCCCCAATACTCCAATCACGCTGAACGCAATCGTAATGAACACAGCGAGAGTCCTTGTTCCCATCGAGTACAGCGGGATTATGCACGCCCCGACTCGCTTTGCGAGCAGTCTCCGAAATCCGCCGCCTAAAAGAATCCGCGTAGGAATGCTGCCGCTTTATCCGAGATGCCAATGATTTTGTTCGTTGCCTGGCGATAGAATTTGAAATTGAGTTCGGTCTCGGGGCGATCGTCGTTCCAGTTGCAAAAACGTTTTAGCTCGCTGCGCCCGAGGCGCCGCTTGGCTAGCGCAGTGCGTCTAACAGTGATGCTGACCCGCGGCGTTTGCCGGACGACCCCGCGTCTCTTGGCGATCGCTTTGGCCGAACTGGCGACGCCTCTCGCAATGAGACCTGGCCCGCCTTCGTTCTCGCTCGCGAAGACAAAGATCATATCGCCTTTGGCGATGTGCTTCCCACCGTACATCGTCTTCTGAGCAGCGAACGCGAACGTTCTCGCCCGCGGATCGATAACCGCGGCTTTGATCGCGAACGTCATTTTTGTCCGGCGCTTACCAGCTCACGGTATTCGAGCCAGAACGGGGCGACGTTCCTTAGACCAGAACTCCGAAGGATCTCTAAATCCTCGGTCAGTGTGAGTGGTTGGTCACGCTCGTTCTTTTCGAGATCAGCGAGGAAACGGCGCGTCGACGCGGAGTCTGCGAACCGGTTGTCCGAGCCACGCGCGCGTTCGACAATTCCGGCGATACGGATCTCCTGTAAACGGCTCTCAAGTTCCGGTGAATCGGCCACAATCAGATCGGCGTTCACGAACCAACCGCCGGGCACAAGAAGCTCAACCAGCTGTCTTACCACCGTCTCTTTGTCGGCGCGACTAAGGTGGTGAAGCGCGTACGCAGAAAACACGACGTCGACCGTGCCGGCGCCCGGAGCCAGCTCTTGCAATCGTCGAAAATCACCGATGACGAACTCGACTCGCGACGCTAATGATGTGAGGCGCGCCTTCGCCAGCTCAATCATCGCCTGAGCTCCATCAATACCGAGAACACGGCTGTTCGGAAAGTTATTCAGAAAGCGCTCGGTGAAGTAACCCGTTCCGATTCCTAAATCGATTGCTTGAATAGCTGCTGTCTTCGGAAACGGCAACACCTCCAGAGCGACTTGGACCATTTTTGATCGATTCGGATGCATCAGCTCCATATCGGCGTCGTACGTTTTAACCCGCTGCGATACGTCGTAAGCCGCAATGCTTCGTTCAGTCATCGATATGCTTGGTGTTCAATGCCCCGATGACCATCAGTCAAAACCACAGGTAGCTCAAACCGAGTGCCGGATTAGATCGTGCGGATGGAATTATTCGACAGCGTGAAGACAGACCTCGTGCCAGATACCGGGAACATCATCGAGTTGATAGAGCACATCGCCTCCATGATAAAAGCCAACGTGTCTCACTCGCGCCGTTTGCCCAGTGTAGGAGAGCTGCTCCGCTTCCAGCTTGTGGTGGAACTGCCACTCGCGTCGGAGTTGCTCCAACTCAGCACGTTCGGCAATACGAACGGTCGCGCCAACTGGAAACTGTTCTTGATACGGCTTCATCGCTGGCCCCAGCACTTGCTCACGGCGAGCCAAGGCACGGCGCGGTAGGAGTCCGCCACTACCCAAGCGCCTGCCGTCAACGCCCAAGAGTCGACGAACTCGCTCCATTGGAAGGCGCTAGGGCCTGC
>JBARMF010000014.1:0-1555 GCA_049802315.1 Candidatus Udaeobacter sp. | reverse complement strand
ACTTGAACCAGCAGCCAACCGACGACGGCGTACGCAGCGGCGACCTTGTAAACGTTGCGCCGCTTTAGCTCAGCAAAGAAGTTGCGCTCGCTCATTTCGAACCGGGCGCGGGCTCGGACAGCAGTTTTTGGAACCGCGGATCTTTGCGCAGCGGGTCCCATAGCGGATCGTAATTTAAGTTCGCGACAGTTAGGCCGGCCGGAACTTCGAGGAGATGCGGTAGCGCTGCGATGGCCGAATCAAGATCACCGAAGTGTGCCTGGATTTGCGCGAGAACGATTTCCGCGGCCGGTTTGTTCACGGCGTCGGTTTCGTAATCTTTCACTGCCTGACTTGCTTGCTGCAGCGCTTTCTCTTTCTCGCCCAATCCGGCATAAGCCAGCGCCAAGGTCGATGGGAGACCATTTGCCTCCGGCTTCACGATCGTGTCAGGAGTCGGCTTCGTCTCATGAACCACGCGCTCGAACAATTGCCGCGCTTCCTCCTTCTGGCCTAACCACTCGTGGCAGAAAGCCGCCTGAACCATAAACAACCTGACCCATGAATCGGTCGGTTGACCGGCTGAAAGCGCCTGCAGACGGCGGTGCATAAAATCAGTCGCCTCTTTATATTTGCGCTCATACAAGAATAGATTCAGGCGGTTATTGGCGATGAAGTCGTCGAACGCGTCGGCCGGAATTTTAGCCATCTCCTGGTCCGCTTCTGGCAGACGGCCTTCGCTCATGAGAACGCCGGCTTTGACCGCGCGCGCGTTGTCAGCGTCTGGCGCAACCTGGATGGCGCGGTCGAGGGTGACGCAGGCTTCCTTAAACCGGCGGAGATATACGTAGTACTCAGCGCCGAAAGAACTGAGCAATTGCACGTCCAGGGGATCGAGCTCAATCGCTTTGCGATAGTACGGCTCCGCTTCTTCCCACCGACCAAGCCGACGCAGGACAAACGCGATGTATTCATTGACCAGAGCGCTATTGGGCAGGAGCTGCTGAGCCTTCTTATAAGATGAAAGCGCAGCCTCGAAATCGCGCAGAACCCGATAACGATAACTTCCCTGCGCCACGTGGGATTCGCCGAGGTCCGGCGCTAGCGACATGGCGTGATCGGCGGCCGCTTTAACCGCGTCGGCCGAGTTTGTTTCCAACTCGACCCCATTGAAGTAAAGAAAACTACGTAGGATCGAGAGTCGCGCCCAAGCCAGGGCAAAGTTCGGATCGAGCTCAACCGCCTTGGCATAACTGCGCGCAGCTCTTTGGTAAGTGTCGTAGCCATAGCTACTGTGCTCGATGGAAAGGCCACGCAGGTAGGCATCGTAGGCGGCGGCATTCTCCGTCGGTTTAGTGGTGACGGCTTTTTGTTCGGTGCCGGAAAGCTTGAGGCTGAGTTGTTCGGCGATGGCGCTGGCGACTTCTCCCTCCACCGCAAAGACATCGTCAAGTTTGCGGTTGTAACTTTCGGCCCATACATGCTCGTCGGTAGCGGCACGGATCAGCTGCACATTCACGTGCACGGCGTTGGCAATTTTCTGCACGCTGCCTTCGATGACATTGGCGACACCAAG
>JBARMF010000013.1:0-2074 GCA_049802315.1 Candidatus Udaeobacter sp. | reverse complement strand
AGAAACTGGTAACGCTCGCGATTGCGCTTGAACTCCATGTCCAAATTGAGTTCCAACGCGCGCGGCGAACCGAAGAAATCGACCTGCACAGAGTGATCGACAACCAGATCGACCGGCACGAGTGGCTCGATGATCTTCGGGTCGCTTCTGAGTCGTTGCACAGCACTGCGCATCGCCGCGAGGTCGACAATGAGTGGAACTCCGGTGAAGTCCTGCAAAACAATGCGCGCAACGACGAACGGAATTTCGGCATTCGCGGGTGATTTCGCGTTCCATTTCGCAAGCGCCTCAACATCTTTGCGCCGCACTTTTTTCCCGTCGCAGTTGCGCAACACCGATTCGAGCACGATCCGGATGCTTATTGGCAACCGCGAAATTTTTCCGATTTCCTGTTCTTCCAGCGCCGGCAGTGAATACAGCCAGGCTTGCCGGTCTTTCCCGGCATCGAATTTCCTTAGCGTTTTAAATTCGTCGTGCATAAACACGCGTGTCATTCCGAGCGGAGCGAAGCGGAGTCGAGGAATCCCGTTGCTAAGCCTTAAGGTATCGTCGCGGAGTCCTTCGACTTCGCTGCGCTTCGCTCAGGATGACAATATTCCATTGTCATTTCAGCTCCGCCAGCTTCGCTTTGATCTTCTCGAAATTTGGCAACTGTCGCGCGTCGTCATTGCTCTCGACGTATTGGATCACCCCGTTCTTGTCGATGACGAACGCAGAGCGCTTGGGCACGCCGCTCATTCCGAGATTCATTTGCGGCAGAAACGAGTCGTACATCACGCCATACTCCTTCGCGACCTTGTGTTCGTAGTCGCTCAATAGCGGCACCGTGATCTTCTCTTTCTGCGCCCACGCTTCCTGCGCAAACGGATTGTCCCCGCTAATTCCATAAACGACAGCATTCAAACTCGTATAACCATTCAGACCGGCACTGACCTCGCACATTTCCGTGGTGCACGTGCCCGTGAACGCCATCGGAAAGAAAAGCAGCAATGTGTTTCCTTTCCCCAAACTCTCGCTAAGCCTGATCTGTTTCGGTCCCTCAGCGGTTTTTGTCGATAATGTGAAGTCTGGCGCTTTGGTTCCAACAGCAAGTGGCATAGGTGAATCCTCCGTTTGTGATTTCGATCGCGGGGGAATTCAGTATAAGTTCGGCACTGAGCGGGTCAAAGGAGATCGTGAAGCGTTGAAGCGTTGAAGCGACAAGTCTAATTGTCATTCTGAGCGGAGCGAAGAATCTCTAGCTGTTTCTTCCAGCGGCGCTGAGATAAAAATCAGAGATGTTTCGCCTTGCTCAACATGACAGGGAGGCGGTAGACGCTTTAACCCTTTAACGCTTCAACGTCCTACAATGGAACTCTTTTGGTGGTTTTTCGTGATCGCGCTGTTCGCCGTCGGCCTGATCGGCACGATTGTTCCTACTCTTCCCGGCACAACGATCATTCTCGCGGCGGCAATCATTCATCGTTTCGTTCTCGGCGCGGAGAAGAGTATCGGTTGGAAAACAATCGTTGTTTTCGTGCTGCTCACGCTCCTTTCTTACGTGTTCGATTTTTTGGGCAGCTATTTTGGCGCGAGATATTTCGGCGCAACGAAATGGGGAACATTCGGCGCGATTCTTGGGGCGCTAGTCGGATTGTTCTTCGGCCTGATCGGCCTGTTCGTTGGTCCGGTGATTGGCGCGATCATCGGTGAAGTCATCGCGGGCAAACGCATGATCGACGCCGGCCGCGCTGGGTGGGGAAGTTTGCTCGGGAACATCGGCGCCATGCTGGCCAAGCTCATCATCGCGCTGGCAATGATTATCATTTTTCTGGTGAGCGTTCCGCCGCCGTTTTGAGTTAGAAAAACGGGAACTGTTGCCCGGCGATCTAAAGCGGTGTCAAGCCACCGCACTCCAAAGCGCCTGCGGCGCAAAACCATTTCCTGCGTTCCTGATTCATGGTTTCGTGGCTTCCAGATTCCTGTTTTTATGGTAATTTGTCCGCCGATGGCAGATGATCGCTGGTGAGCCGCAAGGCTCACTGGAGGAAAGTCCGAACACCATACGGCAGCATGCCGCGTAAAATACGCGGGC
>JBARMF010000012.1:0-8149 GCA_049802315.1 Candidatus Udaeobacter sp. | reverse complement strand
CAGTTGACCGTATTTCTGCTTTAGTTTGCCTTTTATCTCGTTCCAAGTCCCCTTCATTTGTAGCTTCATAACAGAGACAATTCGTGTTTCAGACGGCCACTGGCCTCCACGTTTTTCAACTCAGCGTCGCTAAACTAAAAAAACGCGCCTTGCTGTTCGCACTTAGCAGAACAGAAAGGCGCGTTGGAGACGAACGAGACTAAATATTAATCTTCGTCGACGATTACGCGATCAACCATCATGTTGTCGCCTGTACCAACATAATGGACGTGGACTGGCACCCCGACCTTAACCTTGGTTTTTACCACATCTGGATCCAACACCTTGCCGCTTTTGGTCACATACGTAACCGACTTGCCAAAGCGGTAAGTGCGGGGCCCGCTGCTTTCCTTCAGAACGATCTGACTGCCCGGCGAATACTCCGTGATCGTCCCGCCGCCCTCAGTCGTGGTTGTTGTGGTGGTAGTCTCTGACACCTGGCCCCACGCAAACGGCGCTACACATGCCAAAGCAATGCTTAATACTATTTTTTTCATGTTTTCCCCTTTGTTAGTTGAATTGCCGCAGTCATCTTCGCCCTCGTTTCGTTTAAGTTCACGATTCAAAGAACTGCTACACCCAATTCGGATTCGCTCTGTGCTGCGGCTGTTTATGCAATGCGTTTTCTCTTGAAGCATGGTTTGGTTCAAAGGACGGTCTTAGCCTGAACCAATGAATTTCTGGATCGGTACCTCTGGATTTCAGTACGCGGAGTGGAAAGGGAATTTTTATCCCGAAGATTTGCCCACGCCTAAGATGTTACCGTTTTATGCGGAACGATTTTCAACCACTGAGATCAATTACACATTTCACCGTATTCCCGCGCCGAAAACAATCGACAACTGGAAAGCACAGACGCCGGAGAAATTTCGTTTTGCACTGAAGGCGCCGCAGAAGATTACGCATTGGTCGAAGCTGCGCGACTGCGGCGACACGCTAGAATATTTTTGCAAAGTTGTCACAGGTCTTGGCGAGCGGCTTGGCCCGGTTTTATTTCAACTACCGCCAACTTTTAAAAAGGACGCCGATGTATTGGGTTCGTTTCTACGCGAATTTCCTGCCATGCGTGCCGCGTTTGAATTTCGTCACGATTCGTGGTTCGACGACGAGATCCTCGATCTGCTCAAGTCGCGCAACATTGCTCTTTGCATTGCGGACACCGACACCATTGCTACGCCAAGGAAGATCACGGCTGACTATGGGTACCTCCGGCTTCGCCGTGAGGATTATCAAACGACCGACGTCGAAAATTGGGCAGAATTCGCCCGCCAACAGCAATCGAACTGGAAAGACGCTTTCGTCTATTTCAAGCACGAGGAAAGCGGCATCGGGCCGAAACTCGCGCAACAGATGTCGGAATTGCTCGTGTGACCCGGCGGAGCTTAGCGCCCAATCAGAATAAAAATTCCCGCCAGCAGCGCCAGCACGCCAGTTACAATTCCGATGCCAAGTCCAGTGAGGGTGACGATTCCCACTGCGATCAGGTAAATTGCGAGCAGAAGCATGCCGATATTTTTGGTAATCATGGGGCGAGTATGAGGAAGTGCGCCAATGGTTGACAATGCTGAAGACTTGCACGTCACCAGATCATTCCGGGCGCGAACCTTTCGATCGTCAATATCGGCGCCTTTGGTGTGAATCGCAGCACCTGCTATTTGCCGGCGACACGAACTATCACTGCAGAAATGTCTTTTACATCAACGAACGCGTCGAAATATTCCGCGCCAGTGAGATTGGAAAGATGAACGATGTTATCCGTTACTTGCGCGATTTTGCCACCCATCTTTTCTCCCGATCTCAAGTGCAACTCGACACTTTTACCGGCGCTGCCCTGAAGAAGGCTGACAACGGTGGCGTTTGGTTGGAGGGCGGCTTTTTCCTGAGCGAGTAAATTAGAACAGGTAACCGCCGCACCCATGATTACGATAACGAGTGAGTAGCGTTTCATAATCAAATTCTTCTGCGCGATTTGCGGCCGATTAGCGAGGAAATAATGCGCAGGAGAAACTGCGCTCTCATTGACGAGTGAGGGAAACCACCGGTCATTTGATTTCTCATTGGCAGGCGCAGCGCCTGCCCTACAATTCCGCATGAGTTCGATCGCTGAAAATCTCGAGCGCGTTCGTGAGCAAATCGCACGCGCCGCGGCGAACTCGGGCCGATCAGCTGATGAAGTTAAGCTGGTTGCGATCACTAAAACGCACCCGGCTGAGAGAGTCAGCGAGGCAGTTGAAGCTGGACAAACTCTGTTCGGCGAAAGTCGCGTGCAAGAAGCGCGCGCGAAAATTCAGCAACTGTCGTCGAATCTCCGGTGGCACTTTGTCGGACATCTCCAGAAAAACAAAGTGCGCCAGGCCCTGCCGCTATTCGAAATGATTCACAGCGTTCATTCTCTCGAACTGGCACAAGACATTAACCGAATCGCGGAAGAAGAGGGACTGTATCCACGGGTTTTGCTTGAAGTGAATGTGGCCGGTGAGGGGAGTAAATTCGGATTTGCGCCTGACAACTTGCGCGAGCAAATGGAATCGTTGCTGGCGCTGCCGCGGTTGTCAATCGAAGGGCTAATGTGTATTCCACCGCTGGCCGTGGAATCGGAGGACTCACGCAAATTTTTTGTGCAAGTTCGGGAATTGCGTGACTCGCTTGAGAAGGATTTCAATGTGAAGCTGCCTCAGCTTTCGATGGGCATGACGCAAGATTTCCCAATTGGAGTCGATGAGGGCGCGACGCTTGTCCGCGTTGGCACAGCGATTTTCGGCGAGCGAATGCGGCGGAAATAACGCCGCATAAGCACCAAATCTCAAACCCCAAGCACCAAAGAAACACCAATCGTCAAAACCAAAACACAGAGCGGCCGTTCTGATTATCAGAGTTTTCCCTGGGGTTTGGTGCTTGGAACTTGACGCTTCCGGCGCGAACGTGCCGGTGATGCGACTTGAGCCAATGAACATCCAACACATCGGAGACGAGCTGGCCATTGCCTGGAACGACGGCACGGAGTCGTTCATCAAACTTGAACTGCTCCGGCGCGCGTGTCCGTGCGCGGGTTGCGGTGGCGAGCCGGATGTTCTCGGCCAGGTTGTACGTCCGCATGTGAGCCACACTGACAAGAGCTTCGAGTTCGTCGGATTCGATCCGGTGGGTGGTTATGCACTGCAGCCCCGCTGGGCTGACGGACACAACACTGGGATTTATAGCTTTACTTATCTCCGCCGTTTAGCGCAGCATTCTAATTGAACTGGAGCGACAAACCGTAATTCGCCTGTGAGCCGGATACTGAAACTCGCGATCGTCGTCGTCTGCTTCTCATTGTGCGGAGCGGGAACGTTCATCGTGTCTACACCTCGAGACGAGCAATCACGGCAGAAACTCAACTTGATGCCCGTCAAGAATCGGCAGCTGATCCAACAGAACTGGATTCAGGTTTAAGACTTTCAGGTTTCGGAATCGTTACGCGCAACAGACTTGTATCGGGCGCGAGTGGTTTCAGTTGCCGGTCGTCTAAATGCGCTGGGATAAGAAAAATTCCACCTCGCGTAAGGTTAGTCTTCGCACAGCTGAGATTTCCTTTGAGACAACAAACGATCGCGAATTGCCCGAGCGGGGCTGCTTCGCGGGCTTCATCAAGATTCCATTTCCGGACTTCGAATAAACGATCGCTGATTAGCAATTCGCCTTCCGGTTGGATCAACTGCGGCTGCACGTCATCGAAATCGATACATTGAATCGCCTGCTCAACGTGCAAATCCCGCTTCGTACCGGCTGCTGGATCGGTTCGGTTCCAATCGAACGCCCGGTAAGTCGTGTCGCTATTCTGTTGAATTTCGATCAGCAGATTGCCTGCGCCAATGGCATGAACACGGCCAGCTTGAAGGAAAACGGCATCGCCGGCCTGAACGGAAATTCTATGAATGTGATCGATCGCGGTGCCCTCGCGCAGCGTCTTTTCAAACCTGTTACGCGTGATCGGCTCACGAAATCCAAGGAAAATCTCGGCGTTCGCATCCGCGGCCGCCACGTACCAAAACTCGGTCTTCGGCTCGCCTCCCAGTCTGCTGGCAACATTTTCAGGCGGATGTACCTGTAGCGACAGCTTCTCCTGCGCATCGAGAATTTTGATGAGCAATGGGAACTGTTGAGTGTCTGGAAGGTCCCCGAAAATCTCCTCTCGATGTTCAGTCCACAAATCGTGCAAAGTTCTTCCGCCCAGCGGGCCGCCGGCCACGACGCTCTGCACTTCGGAACGATCGACAATTTCCCACGATTCGCCGACGCGCTTCCGCGGCGGAAGCTTTTTGTGAAATTCGGATTCGAGGCGCCGCCCGCCCCATATTCGCTCGATGAAAACCGGTTGGAAGGTGAGGGGACTCATGATTGCAAATTGCTGATTGCAGATTGCCGATTTCAAATTGGTAAATTTGTAGGGCGTTTCTGTGAAACGCCATCTATTTAATTGGCGTTTGACAACATTTGATTGGCGTCTGACACAGACGCCCTACAACCGAATGCGACGCTTTCTCAAATACTGGCTCCCCGTGCTGATTTGGTCCGGTGTGATTTTCATTGGCTCGACCAGCGTCCTGTCCGCCGAGCACACGTCGCGATACGCTGTTCCCTTCTTAGTCTGGTTGAAGCCGGGCATGTCGCCAACGACAATGTGGACAATCGTCGTCATTGCTCGTAAATGCGCGCACGTTAGCGAATACGCGGTTCTAGCTCTTCTGCTGTGGCGTGCACTTCGCAGCGTTCCGGCTCTCCGCACAAAAACGTTGATGGTTTTTGGCGCAGTTCTGGTGGGTTGCTCAGTGTTTGCCGCAAGCGATGAATTTCACCAAACGTTCGTTAAATCGCGTACGCCGTCAGTTCGCGACGTGCTCCTGGATGTTGCAGGAGCACTCCTCGGATTGTTGATTGCTGCGAGCTTCGCACGCCGTCATCCTAAACGATTCCGAGGTACCAGCCATAGCGAGTTGCTTGATGCGCAATTATGACGCTCGCATGACAGGCGAAGTGGATAAGCGTTTTCAGGGGCAACGGCGGAGCTGGTCAGTGGTCCCGAAAATTCGGTCAGTGATGGCTGCGCTTGTGGCGTTGTTTGCCGTCTGTTCGGGAACAGTGCTGACGCTGCGAGCCGCTCCCCAACAAAATCCATCCGGCAGCAATTCAGAGCGGCTTTCACGTGCGGCCGCTATCACGGCAAAGCCCGAGCGTGTAACGCTCGTAAATGGAAGTGGCAGCACCGAAATTGAGTGGGATACCGGAACCGGATCGACGGGTTTCGTCTTTCTCAGTGAAGACGGTGGAAAACCGGTTGCTTTTGCAAGCGGTTCGCGAGGTACCCAGGTCGCTCCGTGGATCGCAAATCATCGCTACGTCTTCGAACTCTATGGCGACGATCGGCGGCAGACGTTGCTCGCTAAAGTAGCCGTTTCTGGAGCGGCCGAGAGCATCTCTTCGCAACACACCCTCTCATGGCAAGCTGTCGCCCGTTGGGCGCTCATTATTGGATTAGCAGCTATCTCGTACTATGCAGTGTATCTCAGTTCGACTGGACCGGTGCGAACGACATTTCCGACCGAGCCTACCACGTCGCCTCGGCAGCTCCACGTTTCCCGAAACCTTTTACTTGGAATCGTTGCGTTCATTTGCGTAGACGGTGCAGTCTTTCATAGCGGATTGTATGTCTCGATTCTGGCTCCAAGTTCGTACGCGGGACGTGTCTGGAAAATTACGCAAGCTGAAAAGGAACGCGCTCCATCAGATCTGAAAGAGGTGCTGGTTCTCGGTGATTCACGCATAGCCGAGGGATTCTCCGCTACACTGGCGAATGAGCTTGGTTCTCCCGCTGGGCTTAAGTTTGTTAGTCTCGCCGAACCCGCCGCATCTGCTAACACATGGTATTACATGGTTCGGGAAGTGGATCCCACCACGCGACGCTACGCGGCGATCGTCATTCCTTACGGTATCGGCTATGAACCAAACAGCGCGGATGCTCTCCGGATTTCCATGACAGCTCCGCTACTCCGATATGGAGACGGCTTCCACTTTGCCTCTGGTTTTCAACGATCGTCCGGCCGGTTCAGGGCATTTATGGCGTGCATACTGCGAGGCTCGGCGTACCAGGACGACGTTGCCGATCTGCTTTCGCATCCTGTGGCGCGAATGAGAAGCATTCGACAGGCCGACAAAGTGCACGCCGGACGGGAGTACAAAGGACGGGATTATGATCTTGTGGGGACATCCTACGATGCAGCGACAGGACAAGTAACCTTCGCGCCGAAATTAACAGAAGCTCAGAGGCTGGCTTTCCGGAGGAGCTTGATTCAACCATCGCAGTCGGACACGGAGTACTCCCTCAAACTACAACGCGACTGGATCCCTCGAATAATGGATCGTTATTCGCATAGTTCCACCGCGATTGTGCTTACGCCTCTTCCTCGCGGTCCATTTCTAGAGCTGGGTGGATTATCGAGGGGGTATGGATCTGTCCTTCCAACCTCTGTCGTTGAGGGGACCAGGTTTTCGTTGCCGGGACGCACGTTCGATTTTCTCGAAAAACCGGAATATTACTTTGACGCATTCCATCTTAACGCGAAAGGCCGTCAGAAGTTCACGGAGACGCTTGTGTCGGAGTTACTGGGGCGCCTTCGATCAGCTGAATCGAAACAACCAGATAACTTCTGGTCTGGACTGGCTATGAATGGATCGCAAGAAACCGATGAAGAGAACTAGGTCGCTAACCTAACGAGTGTTGCATGTTATTTAACAGCTTCCAATATTGGATTTTCTTTTTCATCGTGGCGGCACTGTTCTACAGCGTGCCGTTCCGTTTCGGAAAAATCCTGCTGATCCTGGCAAGCTATGTCTTCTACATGTGGTGGAACCCGCGATTCATCGTGCTCATCCTGACTTCAACGATCGTGGATTACTACCTTGGAATCTTTTTGGAGACTGCAACCGGCCGCCGCAGGAAGCTTTTACTCGTCGTTAGTCTCGTCGTTAACCTGGGAATACTTGGGTTCTTCAAGTATTACGATTTCTTCGCCGGCTCGCTGGCTTCGTTGCTTCGGGTCCCTCAGTCGTCTGTCGTGTTGCAAATCGTGCTTCCTGTCGGCGTTAGCTTCTACACTTTCGCCAGTCTCTCCTACACCTTCGACGTCTATTGGGGAAAGATGAAGGCCGTCCGAAACCCGATCGATTATGCGCTGTTCATTGCATTTTTTCCGCACTTGATTGCCGGCCCGATCATTCGTGCCCGGCAATTCATTCATCAGATCTGGTCATGGCGTACACCGTCAGCGATCGTGATCCAGAGTGGAATCATCCTCGTCGTAGCAGGTCTGATAAAAAAAATGGTGTTCGCCGATCGCTTCGCTGTGGTGTCCGATTCGTACTTCAACAACCCCACGGCGCACCCGGGTTGGCTGGCTGCGTGGTCGGGCTGTCTTTCTATTACCATGCAGGTGTTTTTCGATTTTTCTGGCTACACGGACATCGCTCGCGGTTGTGCCAAGCTGCTTGGTTTCGAGTTTCCGCTTAATTTCGCGCGCCCATTTTTGGCCAGAAACCCGCCTGACTTCTGGCAAAGGTGGCATATAACGCTTTCCACGTGGGTGCGTGACTATATGTTCATGCCATTCAGCCGGGGGAGAAAAGGGCGTCTGGTGTTATACCGCAACATTTTTGTTGTAATGGTGCTCGTGGGTCTATGGCACGGAGCGAACTGGACGTTTGTATTGTGGGGCGCCTACCATGGTCTTCTGCTAATCGGCTACCGTCTTTTCCACCGGCCGACAGTAGGAACAGCGATCGACAAAGTTA
The DNA here is from genome assembly GCA_049802315.1 of Candidatus Udaeobacter sp. GTDB lineage: Bacteria > Verrucomicrobiota > Verrucomicrobiia > Chthoniobacterales > UBA10450 > Udaeobacter. Next base: position 286 of record JBARMF010000012.1, on the reverse strand, counting down.
TGAAGAAGCATTGGTTCGTGCCGTTTAGCGTCGGAGCAATGTTTACAGCCTTCGTGTTAAGCGCGCCTTTCTTTCGTGGGAAAACTCTTCAGAGCAGCGGATATATCTTAGGTGCCCTGTTTGGTTCCACGCATATAACCGGGGAGTTCCTGCTCACGACCGGTACAATCGTGCTCATTTTCATTTCGTTGTTTCTGGCTGTCGCGCAGGAACGCAGCCAATTCATTGACCGGCTGGCTTTGCAACCAGCGCGTGTTCAAATCCCGGCATACGTCTGCGCATTTCT
>JBARMF010000011.1:0-2817 GCA_049802315.1 Candidatus Udaeobacter sp. | reverse complement strand
CTTTTTGGTTTGATCATGGTGTTGACGGTCACGCTCAGCGCTGGGTTGACAGTGGATGAAGGGAGAGCAGGTGTGCGCCAATTACTTGCCGCCGCCATCGGCTGCAATCTCGCGTGGGGAATCATCGATGCCGTCATGTACGTGATGAATTGCATTACCGAACGCAGCGGCAAAGTCCGCCTCATCGAGGCGGTTCAGCGTGCTCTCGACGCGCGTGCAGCGCTTGACATCATCCAAAACGAAGTCGAGCCGGAACTTCAATTGCTGTTGGATCCAGAGGAGCGTGAAGCTTTCAGCCGGTCCATTCTTAATCACGTGGCGAAGGCGCGGATCGTGAGGCCGGGCGTCACGAAAGACGACCTTTACGGCGCGCTTGCCTGTTTCTTACTGGTCTTTGTATCGTGTCTGCCGGCGGCAATTCCATTTTTCATTTTTTCCCAGCCACATTTCGCGTTGCGCGTCTCCAATTGTCTTTTGCTCGTTCTGCTCTTCTGGGTTGGACAAAAATGGGCGCAATATGCTGGGACTGATCGCCGGATCGCGGGGACAGCGATGGTTATTATTGGCCTTGCGCTCGTCGGGGTCGCGATCCTGCTCGGAGGTTAAGAATGAGTCTCCAAGGCGCAATTTTGGCGGCCGCTCTGGGTTCCATAGTTTCGGTCTCGTTAGGTGGAACACAGACAGATGTTCCGCTGAAGGCTGCCGACGAAACAGCGGAAAGTGAATGGGAATGCTCATTGTCCACGTCCACGTACTTTGTTCAGAACGGTCGCGACTATGCTAACCCAAACCTTGTGGTGGATCGCGACTGGCTGCACCTCGAAGCGCGCTACAATTACGAAGCAATCAAGACAGGGTCGCTCTGGTTCGGCTACAATTTCAGTGTTGGAAAGAAGCTGGTACTTGAGGCAACACCCATGCTTGGCGGCGTGTTCGGAGACATCACTGGAATAGCACCGGGTTATATGATCTCGATCAGTTACGAGCCAATCGAGTTCTTTACTCAAGGCGAATATTTCTTCGATGCTGGGACTCGTTCCGGAAATTTCTTCTACAGCTGGTCAGAGCTTAGCTACGCTCCTCTCACCTGGTTTCGTGCCGGAATAGTAATCGACCGGACCAAAGCGTTGGGGACCAACTTCGACATCCGACGCGGCCCGCTGGTCGGATTCAAGTACAAAAAGATCGATTTTACGACTTACTGGCTGAGCCCTGGTTCGCGAGATTCGACGTTCATTTTTGCCGTAGCCCTGAATTTTTGATTGAGTCGTTGATTACGATTTTCCTGGCGACTCCGTTTCTCTACAACGGAGGTTCGGTGTAGGGCTAAGGTCCAATATGCCGGCACGACGTTCAGCGACAGATTGGAAAACCTCCGAGGAGGTTGATCATGGACGCGACAGGCTTCATCAAAGAACGCGTCGATCTATTCAAAGACTTTACTGCCGAGCGGATCAAACAGTTGGTAGATGGCTCGCTGGTCCGATCGTTTGAGACTAACGAAGCGATCGCCCATCAGGGTGCAGAAGCTACTCACTTCGGCGTCGTGTTGAGCGGGACTGTAGCGGCCTCAGCGATGGCAAACGGCACGCGGCAACCGCTCGGGCAGTTGAAGGCGGGCGACACATTTGCCGAAGCAGCGCTGATGACAGGCAACCCATTGCTCGCCGACTTCACCGCCGAGTCACACTGCGAAGTCTTGCTCATTCCAGTGTCACTCTTTCAATCCATCATTGTCGCCGAGCCAGGCGCGGTGCGGCGCATTTCCCGGACCATGGCTGATCGGACAAGAACCCTCGCTGCCGATCCGGCGAAAACGAAGGCTGCGCTTCAACAGGATAACGATCCCTACGGACTTAAGCTCAAGGGCGAGAGGCCCGAAAAAATTCTAGTTATTAATGTCGGTTCGTCTTCGCTGAAGTATTCCTTCTACGACACGACTGATGAATCGTGCCACGCCAACGGTCTTGTTGAACGAATCGGTCTCGACAGCACTCGCCTGAAACATCGCGGACCGAAGGGCGAACTAAAGCGCGATCTGGGAAAAGGCGATCACGCGGCCGCTTTCAAAGCAATGATTGCGGAACTCACATCGAAGGAAACGGGCGTCATCGGCAGCTCCAGTGAAGTGAGTGTCGTGGCGCATCGCGTTGTTCACGGCGGCGAGAAATTCACTGAAGCCACCCTCCTCACCGATGAGCTCGTTGCGAAAATGGAAAAACTAAATCCGCTGGCGCCGCTGCATAATCCGGTGATCATCGCAGGCATCCGCGAGATGCGGAAGCTGTTCCCAGCTGTGCCTCATGTGGGTGTGTTCGATACTGGGTTTCACCACACGCTTCCGGCATACGCATTTCTCTACGGACTACCGTACGAGTTCTACGAAAAGAAAGCGGTGCGCCGCTACGGTTTTCATGGAACATCACATAACTACGTTGCACTGCGGGCAGCCGAATTCTTGAAGCGAAGGCCTAACGAGTTGCGTCTTGTAAGCTGCCACCTTGGCAATGGAGCATCCATGTGCGCTGTAGATCATGGGCGCTCGGTCGATACGACAATGGGCTTCACGCCGCTGGAAGGATTGATCATGGGCACCCGCTGCGGCGACCTAGATCCGGGCGTGCTGGCGTTCCTCGAACGGGAAGAAAAACTTTCCGCATCAAAGAGTGAGGATTTGTTGAACAAGAAAAGCGGATTGCTTGGCTTGTCGGGCGTTTCAAGCGACATGCGCGAAGTCCTTCGAGCGGCCGACCAGGGCCATCAGCGCGCTTTGATCGCGCTCAAAGCCTACTGCTATCGAGTACGAAAGTACATCGG
>JBARMF010000010.1:0-2480 GCA_049802315.1 Candidatus Udaeobacter sp. | reverse complement strand
AGACGCGTTGCGGCCTCCGCTGTTGACGTGTGAACCGGTTTTGACCGAAGCATGTTTTCTCCTTCAGCGGGGAGCCGGTCGCCCAGCTATGATCATGCGAGCTGTCCGGGAAGGGGTGATCCAAATTTTAAATATCGAGACGGAAGCCGCGTCATTGGAAGTTCTGATGGAACGCTACTCTGATGTGCCGATGTCATTAGCGGACGCCTGCCTGGTGAGGCTGAGTGAACTTCATTCCGATTGCCGCGTCCTCACTCTCGATTCTCATTTCACCCGTTATCGGAGGCACGGCCGCCATGTGATTCCGTTGCTCATGCCATAAAAGGCTTCAAGCGAAAGAAATTCCGCACTGAATTTCAATCAGCAAACAGACATCAAACATCAGGTACGGATCGCTTACCATCGAGATCACAGAGACCATGAAGGGCAAAACCAAAATCATTTTGTTCCCCGCGGACTTGTTGCGATGCGTGATTCACGTATAGAATCACGGTAGCACGGGGCATGGGTGCCAGTCCTGTACCGCCAATGATCCTGCCCTGCTTGCCGGCCCTGGCGGGAGCGAAGTGGAACGGCCTCTGCAAGCCGCGCCGGAATCAATGAAGGCGGCCCGAGGTGTTCCGATATATGGGAACGGTCGCCTTCGGCGCAACAAAGCGTTGACTTTCCAGCCCCGAACTGGCCTGATTGTCTGCTCGAGCCAGTAATTTTTGACGCAAACCAGCCAAACCAACAACAACCCTTAGAACTTACCGGAAACACCATCATGAAAAAGACCACAGTAGGGATGATTCTAGCCACAGCCGCATTCACGTTAGCCGCTTGCGACAATAAGACCGCAGACGCGGTCAAAGAAAAAGCCGACGATGCCAAGCAGGCTATCGAAGCCAAGAGCGAAGCAGCCAAGGAGGCCGCCACCAAAAAAATTGACGAATCAGCCGATGCGGCAAAGAAGGCCGCGCCCGCTGCCGCTGCGGCTGTCGACAACATGGCAGAGAAGGCCAAAGACGCGACGTCGGATGCCGCCAATGCGACGAAGGAGGCCGCAGACAAGGCAGTAGACAAAGTCGAGGGCGCCGCAGCCAACGCGGTTGCGCCGTCGACCTCGCCCGCGCCATAACGCGTCGCAAGATCGAGCTGCGCCACGTGGCGTTGCGCGAACCGCAATCGAAAAAGCCATTCGTGCCCAGCGCGCTCATGGGTTTTGTTGGCGAATGCTGCTATACGTGAATCACGTATAGCAGCGGATGGCTTCACTGGGACGAGTCCCGTTTCCGGGCAAGCGGCTCACAATACCTAAATAGACCGTAACCCGGCACCGTATGCCCTTGCCTATGTCATGGGGGTGAGATTGTAGCAGCGCGCCAGGTCGTTGATACTCGCGCGCAAGGCAGTCCAGAGACGTTGTGCCTGGCTGTCATTACCGCCCTTTCCCACTACCTGATTAACGCGGCGAGCGCTGTCCATGACCTGCTCCATTTGTACTTTGGTCTCCAGATAATTCGCCGTTTCATCGAACTTGCGCCGCAGACGGTTTGTGGTGCGATTCAGATCGTCCATGGCGTTCTGGAGGTCGTCTTTTGATTGCTTGCCTTGATCCTTGGCTTGATCTTTCCGCGCATCCTTGTTCGCGGAGTTTGCACCCTGGCCGCGCTTTGCCGCTCCGCTGCTCTTCGCCGATCCGGCCTGATCCTTGGCGTTTTCGCCGCGGGTGGTGAGATACTTCTCGAAATCATCCACGCCGTTTTCCACTTTCCGGATGCGGTCAGCCACCTGAGCCTTTGAAAGCGGATTTGTCTCGGCAAACGTGATTGTGAAAAAGCTGACAGCGGAAAAGATCGCTGTGCAACAAAGTATAGTTCGTATTCTCAAGCGCATAATTTTTAGGTTTCTAATTGATTGTTGGTATGTGATGACGATGGCAGTGGGCAACACTGCCAAGCTCAGCATAGAGTGACTCTCACTCGCGGTGAATAGGACCTTAGTCGTACGGTTAAAAGAAGTGACGAGTGACAGGTGACGTGTGACGAGCGGCGATATAGCGGGCGCTCGCCTCGGCGAGCGGTTCGCGTGTTACACATGGTTGATTAAGAAGAACGACGAAACCTGAATAACGAACCCCGAAACAATCTCGAATCTCGAATGACGAAGATTCCTTGCTCGTTTGCGCATTGGATCGACAATCAAACATCATGAGGAATCGTCTGTTATCAGTTGCTATCGCATTTTGTTTCTACGCGTCTGTTCTTTGTTCCGGGTCGGCAAGCGTGGAAGTGGGAGATGCCAGGCTCACGGGTTCGCAGCTTAAGCCATGCACAAATCTTTGGAAGCTTACCCAGAAAAAACCGGGCGGGTCTTTTGAGGAGGTGGGGACCTGGAGCGATTCCTTGGAAAACACCATCTACAAAGGTCAGCCCGCGATGAAAAGGACACAAGTGGCGAAGTACCCCAAGAAAGGAATTCAGTTGACGTTTCTAAGC
>JBARMF010000009.1:0-5367 GCA_049802315.1 Candidatus Udaeobacter sp. | reverse complement strand
ACCACGTTCATCTCCAGGATCATTTGCGGATACGGTTGGGAGTTTGGTTTGTGCTACGTTGCTTGAACGAATTCGGACACACTCAAAATTCGTATCCGAATCCCTAAATGGTCGCGCCTCATAGTCCGATGCATCTGCGTTAATCAGCCGGACGGGCGAACAACCGGGCGCGACGACAGGCACGCGACTATTTAGCGTTTCAGACCAGCAGACCGCAATGAGACCTTAGTCCAGGGTTTGACGGCTGGAGGCACTTCCGCTTGTTGCTGTGAAGCCCGACAAAGCGGCCAAGTGGCGGATCGCGCTTCAACGATTTACTGATTGTCCGAGGAGACCAAGGTACATAAACTCGACGCCATGCCACAGGGTTCGTTTCGTCTTCGCGGGCCAAGCGGGTAATCCCGCCCGCCTCTCGTTAGGCGACAACAACGCCGTGGCTTGGAAAGGACATTGAAACCGAGCATGCCAATCCTCGAGAAAATAATTCGCTTTGGCGTTATAACTATTGCCGTGCTGTTCGTCGGCTTCTGCTTCGTCGGCATCTTCGGCGCGTGGTTCGTTGATCGCAAAGCCACCGACGTCGCGCTCAAGGGTTTTGGTCTTATCGAGACCGGCGTCCAAGTGGTCGATGCCGGAGTGGGGCGGGTGAACGACCTCATCGCAACGAGCAGGATGGAAGTGCGGCAGGCCGCTGAAACCATCACCGCCGTCGGGGCACAGCCGCAGGCGAACCGCCCTGTGCTCAATGCGTTGAACGAGCGCCTGGAGACGAGTCTGGCGCCACGCATCGAGCAGATGCAGAAGGCGCTGGCTCCAGTGCGCGATGCGCTGAAGAACGTCGCCGACGCCGTCAGCTTGCTGAGCTCGTTGCCGTTGATGGCCGACCGCGCCCCGCGGCTGGCGGCGCTCGATGACGCCTTTAACCGGCTCGAAGAGCTCTCCGCGGACGGGAAGCAGCTGCGCGGCACGCTGCGGGAACTGGTGGCGGGGCAGAACAGCGACGTCACCGCCGAGACCCTCGCCAGCCTTAACGCGCTGACGCAGCGCATCGACACGCGGCTGGCCAAGGTGCAGGACAACGTTCAGGGAGTTCGGGATGACATCGCGGCGTTGCAGCTCCGATTAGACGCGCGCAAATCGCGGCTCCTGCTAGCTTTCAATTTGCTGGCGTTGCTATCGACGCTGATGCTGACGTGGATCGTCTACACCCAGATCGTCGTCATCCAGCACCACTGGACTCGCGTACGGCGGCCCGCGGCCAGATCGCTTAGCAACGGCAACAAGGCCCCCTCGAGCGTCACACCTCCTGCGTGAGCGATCACGGCGCGTCGCCGTGCTTTTTTTTGGGCTGACAAAATCCCAAAATGTCCAAGCGAAATTTATTTGCGTTTCTTTCTATCGATCCACCACAACAATAGAAAGATCGCAATAGGTAACCCTACCCAAAACAAAATTGCCTGATAACCGTGAAGTAGCCAAGCGAGATTCATCAGTAATGACGTTGCTTGGCCAAGTCTATATCACTTTGTAATTGCCGTGTGGAGAAGAAAGGAGAGAAAATCGCCCGCGTGAAATATTCGGAAACCAGCGCTGAACCCGAGGAACCGTTCTCGCCGGAACTCCCTGATTTCTCGCTGATCCTCGGGGGACCGCTCTTTCAGCTCCTGCGGCGTGCGCATCTTAGCGGCGATGCGGCGGACTTGGTGTGGCGTCGTGTGATCGCACTGGCAATCATTACGTGGCTTCCGTTGCTGGCTCTCTCGATCGCCGAAGGACACGCGTGGGGCGATAGCGTCAAGGTGCCGTTTTTGTTCGACGTGGACGTGCACGCCCGGTTCCTGCTCGCGCTTCCACTGCTTATCGTTGCGGAACTGGTGGTCCACCGGCGAATGCGCCTTGTAGTTGGGACGTTTGTGAGGCGTGGCTTGGTGCCCGACCATGCACGCGAGAGGTTTGACGCCGCCATCGCTGCGGCGATGCGCCTGCGCAATTCCGTTCTGGCGGAGGTGCTCCTGATCGCGCTCGTTTACGGACTCGGCGTTCTATTCATCTGGCGGAAGCACGCGGCCATGGATCTTCCTACTTGGTATGGGACGACAGTGACTGGGAAACTGCAACCGACGCTCGCCGGTTGGTGGCTTGGCTGCGTAAGTCTGCCTTTCGTCCAGTTCATTTTACTGCGTTGGTATTTTCGGCTGCTCATCTGGACGCGGTTTCTTTGGCAGGTGTCGCGAATTGACCTCCGCCTCGTGGCTATTCACCCCGATCGCGCTGGCGGCCTCGGCTTTCTTTCCACTGTCACCTATGCTTTCGCTCCCTTGCTCGCGGGCCAGGGAGTGCTGCTCGCCGGTGTGATGGCGAACAAGATCTTTTACGCCGGCGCGAAACTGACCGACTTCAAATTGGAACTCCTCGCGATGGTGATAATGATGCTTTTCTTCGTGCTCGCGCCGCTCCTTGTATTCACTCCGCGTCTGGCTCGCACCAAGCGCATCGGCTTGCTCGAATACGGGGGACTCGCCCAGCGTTACGTGCGCGAGTTTGATCAGAAGTGGATGCGCGATGGAACGACGACCGACGAACCATTGGTAGGCAGCGGCGACATCCAGTCGTTGGCCGACCTGGGCAACAGCTTTGAAATCGTGAAAGGCATGAAGCCCGTGCCGTTCGGCAAGGATACGTTGTTGCAATTGGCCGTAATCTCGCTCGCTCCCGTTGCGCCGCTAGTCCTGACTATGATTCCGTTGGGCGATTTGCTCGACCGCTTCCTGCACGTCGTCTTCTAATCTCCGAGGATAGCTGTCCCCGATTTTCTGCCGTAGCCTCGCTTCCTGCGGAGCAACACCCTTGCTGCGCGAGAATCATTTCGACCGCGGCTATCAACGGGCCAGACAAACTCCAACTTTTTTCGTGCCTCTCTAAACGCCAGGAGCGCGAAAGGTTTTTTCATGGAGCAATATGTTTGTCACTGCAGCGGCTCACATGTTGGACTTAAGTCCCATATGGCAGGCATTTGCGATTAGCCGCGCATTGATCCGTGCGGCTTACGCAGTGACATTCATAGGTCTGGCCTCGCCTGACGGATTATCCTTTGTCGTAAACGGCCGTGTTCGTAAACTTTTTCCCTTTCGCTGTGGTTCCGCTTAGAGTGACCACTCGGCTTTTTCCATCGGTAGACACGGCTATCCGGCCCGTAGCCGTGACCTTTCCGCCCTTTTTGACGGTCATGTTGAGGGTTTGATCATTTACCTTCGTGTATGAACGCATATCCGAATTCGGATCGCCGGTTACTTCGTAATCTTTGCCGTCGAATTTCCCTTTCCATTCGGAATGAACGGGCTTTCCATCCGCGTCGACGCCGTCACCCGTTATCTCCCACCTGCCCATGCCCAGCCTCTTCGAGTCATAGACGACCTTGGTATTCTTGCTGGTGCCGCGTGTCAGCTTTGACTTCGATTCGTTTAGCTTCCACGTGCCCTCCATAGGACTAGCCGCGTACAGCGCCCCTGCGGCTAAAATTAATCCCAAACTCAGTGCAATGGTTCTGGTTTTCATTTCTCCATGAGCAGAGATTTCATGAAAAGGTCAATGCTTATTTACCTAAGGCGCTACCAACGAATCATTTCAAGAGTGGAATGTCACTGCCGCGCGTTTGCGCGGCCATCGGACCTTGGTCTTATCGACGGTGCTGATATTTCTTGATAGCTTCCTCCAATGACCGCTTCGCCTTTTGCTGTTGCACCCAGCGACAGATATTGGTGAATGGCCACTTAGCTGGAAAGGAATCATGCGCCTTGTCACTGCCGCGGTAGGCACTTTCATCGGCGTGCTGGGCACGACGCTCCATGCGCAGGATCTCGAGCCGCGCGCTTACAGCAACTCACCGGTCGGCCTTAATTTCGTAGTCGCCGGATACGGCTACGCATCGGGAACCGTGCTCACCGATCCGTCATTACCGCTGGAGAACGTGAGCAACGAAACGCACGTCGGCGTCCTCGGTTTCGCCACGACGTTCGGCGCGTTTGGCCAGACCGGGCAGTTTGGCCTCATCGTGCCCTACGCATCAATCGCCGCGAAAGGTCTCGTCCTCGGTTCGCCACATGCCCGTTACGTCGACGGTTTTGCAGATACGGCATTCCGCATTTCGATGAATTTCGTCGGCGCACCCGCGTTAACAGCAGCGGAGTTCAAGAACTATCACCAGGATTTCATCGCCGGCATGAGTCTGCGCGTCACTGCGCCACTGAGTCAATACGACGGGGATAAGCTCGTGAACATCGGCACCAACCGCTGGTCATTCAAACCAGAGATTGGATTCTCGAAAGCGTTCGGGCCATGGACGGTTGAACTTGATCCGGGCATCACTTTTTACACGGACAATAGGGACTTTTTTGGCGGCAAGACGCGGGAGGTAGCGCCGCTTTACGCTGTGCAATCAGGCCTCAGCTACACCTTCGCACCGGGTGGCTGGGTGGCTCTGAACGCTGGATATTTCAAAGGCGGACGCACAACGGTCGATGACGTCGAAAGCGACATCGAACTGCAAGGCATTCGTTTCGGCGGGACGCTCGTGCTGCCGGTGAACCGTCATCAATCCGTTAAGCTCTACAGCATCAGCGGCTACAACGCGCATCGCGAGCACGACTTCCAAGCCTTTGGCATCGCATGGCAGTACCGCTGGGGCGGCGGGTACTGAGCCACAAAAATTTTCCGTGAGACAGACGGCGATTGCGTTTCGCAATGAATCTGTCAGTCCATTGGACTTTGGTCTTAGTGACGATTGCAAAGGTTTGTGGAAAATGAAGAACGGTTTCGCATGAAGCTGCTACTTCAAGAAATCCGTCGCAACCCGCTGCTTTGGCTGCTCGTATTTGTTCCCGTTGCACTCGCAGCGGAGAAATTCAATCACGAAGCGCACACGTTACATTTCGTTCTTTCGGTACTCGCGATTTTGCCGTTGGCCGTTCTGCTAAGTCATGCAACGGAATCAGTCGCGGCGAAGACCGGCGATTCGGTGGGCGGTCTGCTTAACGCAACGCTTGGAAATCTGACCGAGCTCGTTATCGCGATCGCTGCGTTGCAGGCAGGACAATACATGCTGGTGAAGGCGTCGATCGCCGGCGCGATCGTGACGAATTCGTTGTTTATGTTGGGCGCGTCCTTCCTTCTCGGAGGCCTCCGGTATCACGTTCAGGAATTTAACCGTGTCGCCGCGCGGTTTCAGGCCGGCTTGCTTTTTCTCGCTACAATAGGGCTTCTGATCCCGTCCGCCGTCGCCTCGCACGACTCGTTAGGTGCAGGCGATTTAACCAAAACCCTGAGCCTGGCACTCTCAGTTTTGCTTTTGCTGGCATACGGTCTCGGTCT
>JBARMF010000008.1:0-2642 GCA_049802315.1 Candidatus Udaeobacter sp. | reverse complement strand
GGAATCTCCAGCACTATCGGTCCAACATCCCTGGTGTTGTAATACGGATTGAGATAGATCGTGTCAGGATTGGGCGTGAGCGTCTGGTCCTTCCAGTTGATGGGCCGCGACCAGTAGACGACCTCATTGAAGTCGGCCTTGGCGGCGGCCATAGCCTGAAACATCAGCTCGGCGTTGACCGCCGGCATACCCCAGATGACAGCCTCGACCGCGCGACGATGCAGCGTCCGCTCGGTTAGTTCAGCCGGTGAGAAGGCTTGTGAGTTTTTCTCCTGCGCGACCATGGAGACGGTTAGAATCGCGCTCAGCGCAGAGGCCAAGGCTAGATGTATGAGTCTGGTTTTCATGGTGACTCTCTTTCATCTTTCTACTTTTCGTTAGGCGCTCATTTAAACTTTCTTCTCGTTAGAAAGCGATTGCTCATGCGGACAACGCCTCGAGTGGAACGCCGAGCCACTTCGCCGCGGCAGCGCGATCCGTGAACAAGGCGACATGGAGCGGTGAATGGTCCGTTATCATGGCGTGCAGCTTGGCATAATGCGTGGTGTCCGGGCTGGTGACGTAAAAGGCGGATTTCACCGCAGGCTTGGGCGCGGCCGAGAGACGCCGGCCGAGCGCAACGTGAAAGACAAACTTAAAGTTCAGATCAACTGCGTCGAGCGCTGACAAATCAATGAATCGGTTGAGCGGCTGGCGATTTCGTTTTTCGACAGTCTCAGTGAACGCGACCATCTCGTTGACCTTCGATTCATCCAGGATGCCGCGCGGTCTCCAAAGAATAAGAGACAGATCTTTACGGAACAAAACGTGAGCGGGAAGTTTCAAGGTTTTCACCAGTTCAAAATCCCGGCTTCCACCTCTCGTCGAACCACGAATCCACTGGCCGCGGCGATATCAGCGTCAATAAGTGGGATTGCAGTAGCGAGCGCGACGCTGAGGACAGTGGTGAGTCTTGTTTTCATGATCGAAAGAACGCAATCAAATCTGATTACGCACACTAACGATCTAAAAAATCAAGCCAGCCGACTATGGGACTTTGGTCTCACAGAGAGAGTTTTGGCGGCGTTTGTATTAAACGCCGGAACTTTTGTAGACAGGCGCTTGGCACAAGCGCCTCTACACAAGCAAGAAAGCTCGAATTCCCTAAAAGAGCCCGGGCCGTTCACCACCAGACCGACCGCGGACCCCATGCTCCGTACCAACCATACGCGGCTGCACGATCCATTTCTGCTGCCATGTAATAGTTCTGGGCAATCTGCTGCTGAACCGCCAACTCGTGGTAACGCTGGTATTCGTGTTCCCGACCGATGTAGGCAACTCCTGCTTTCTCGTCTTTATACACGTAAAAAACATGTCCTTGCACGGTGGCCCGCTCGACGTGGTAAGGTGGCAGGGCGGCATAGATTTGCTGTTGCTTCGGCGTCTGCGGGGTGTGCACGCGGAATCCTGCTGCAGTAAGCAGGGACGTTGTGTTTCCTGATCCCACCTCGGCACAACCAGCCACAAAGAGCGCGGTAACAGCCGCGGCGAAGATGAGAATGACGTTTAATTGCGATTGTTGTGTTTTCATAAGGCGTACCTGGTTTAAGTGAACGAGCGGATGTTGTCGAGGCTGAAGTATTGAACAGGAGGAAACAGAGAGAACAGAGATTTGAATTCTTTGCCTCTGGGCAATCCTATCAGCGGCTAGTTATCGATTGGCGCCGGGTAAAATTAGCCGGCTGATCCCGTCAGTAACTTTTTGCTCATGAAAATTGATGAGCAACCCAACAGGAATGTTCAGCAACTTCATATAGCTCAAAAGCGGGGCCTTGTGGATTGCCAGGATTCTCTCCACAGCTTTGGCTTCAACGAGCACACAGCCCTCCACCAAAACATCGAATCGCAAAGGCTCTTCTCGGCTGAATCCTTTATATTCGATCGGAACGAATTTTTGGCTGACGCACTCCAGATTCCGCAAGCCCAATTCCTTGAGAAGACACCATACATAGATCGACTCGATCAGCCCCGGGCCTTTGTCGCGGTGCACTTCGATCGCCGCTGCGATAATCTTTTCCGTTAATCCTGAAGCCTTCTCGAACAATGGGTGCACGAAGGAGGAATTTACCGGATCGAATTCAGAAAACACAGAATGAAACAAGAGTCGACTTCACAGTTTTCGGAACAAAACCCTTCTCTCCGTTGCCTCTGTTAGCTCCTGTTCAACTCTTATTCAACGCGTCACGCACCGCGGCAAGGAACTTTTCGTCATTGAACGGCTTCATGAAAAATGCTACCGGGCCAATGGCCATGGCCGTGGCGCGCGCGGCGAGATCTTCACGCGCGGTGATGACGATCACTTTTGTGCGCGGTGAGATGGCACAGAGTCGCGCAAGGAGTTCCAAACCGGTCACCTGATCCATCCAGATATCAGTTACGACCACCGGCACATGATGAGCGCCGGCGTATGCCAGAAAATCTTGCGCTTTATTGAACGGGCGGACGTTGAATCCTTCGGACGCGAGCAGGTAATGCATCGATTTGAGGACGGAAGGATCGTCATCCACGATGCAGACTTCATTCGATTGGGCGTCAACCGATTCGCTCATGCTGCCGCCTTGCTTTTTTGCATTTCCCCGCGCGCGGCAGGAAGGCGGACAACC
>JBARMF010000007.1:0-3377 GCA_049802315.1 Candidatus Udaeobacter sp. | reverse complement strand
AGTTCGCTTCTAATAATGGGAAGCGTGTTCTGGTGGCAAGTCCTCGCGCCGCGCGAAGAGCAACGGCTTTCACCGCTCGCCGGGATTATTTACCTCTTTACTGCATGCACTGCCTGCAGTGTGCTCGGCATTATCCTGACCTTTGCGCCAGTTTCGATTTGTCCGGTTTACCAACACCCCATCGATCGATTGGGAATGCTCAGCACGATTCGTGGCGACTGGGGCCTGACAAGTGATCGTGATCAGCAGATTGGCGGACTGCTGATGTGGGTTCCCATGTGCGCGATTTATGCGACCGCAATTCTCGCTCAGCTTGCTCGGTGGCACTCGTGCCCGGCGCCACAAACGGAGGAATCAAATGCCTGACGAACAATTACCCACGCAACATCCGGACGTCGTACCTCCCGGCTGGCAGGTGCTACCCGATACACCACTGCCACAGCCAACCTATTTCCCGGCTGGCCTAGCCATGGGAGTCGCCTTTCTCTTCTGGGGATTGATCACCACCTGGGTCGTTTGGCTAGTTGGTGTTGTCCTCTTCATCGCAGCGCTTGCCGGTTGGATCACAGAAATTCGCCATGAATACAAGTCCCACTGAATCGTCATCTGCGCCGCTAACTGAAAGCCCAGAGGAGATCAGCCGGCGGCGATTTTTTGAAAAACTCTCAATCGCCCTTGTAGGTCTATGCACCGCGATTGTCGGAGTACCCTTAGTCGGATTCATCGTCGCCCCGTTCTTTCGGAAGGTCCCTAGGGTATGGGTCACGCTAGGCAAGCCCGATGATTTTCAAATCGGTAAGACAGTAGCTGTCACCGTGACCGATCCTTCATCGCTTCCCTGGGCTGGAGTTACAGCAAAGAGTGGCGTCTGGCTAAGACGCGTGGACGCCGACAACTTCATCGCGTTTTCAGCTAACTGCACGCATCTCGGGTGCCCTGTGCGCTGGCTGGAAGACGCCGACCTTTTCATGTGTCCGTGTCACGGTGGCGTCTACTACAGTGACGGCAACGTTGCGGCCGGTCCGCCGCCGAAGCCTCTCTTTCGCTATGATGTGCGGATTGCAAATGGCGAAGTGCAAATGAAACAGGCGATCGTGCCGATTTCCACCACGCTGTGATCAAGCTATTCAAAATAGTCTGGAATTGGCTCGACGATCGGCTCGGGATCAGCGTCCTGCTCTCGCCGATGAAGCATATCGCGCCGCAGGATTCGAAATGGTGGTACGTCTTTGGCAGTGCTACGCTCGTGGCGTTTATCGTTCAGGTCGCAAGCGGCGTTGCGCTGGCGTTTTCATACATCTCTTCGTCGTCACAAGCTTACGAGACGCTTCTATTCATAACTAACAACGCACCCTTTGGGCGCTTCTTGCGCGGGCTTCATTACTTCGGCGCGTCCGCAATGGTGTTGATGATCGGAGCGCATATGGCGCAGACTTTTTTGTTTGGCGCCTACAAATTTCCGCGTGAGATGACGTGGACCACTGGGATCTGTCTGCTTGGCTTCACCCTGGGAATGGGATTTACCGGACAGCTACTCCGATGGGATTCAACCGCGGCCTGGTCTGTCGTGGTCGCGGCGGAGCAGGCAGGTCGCATTCCTATTATCGGCGACTGGGTAGCGCGCTTCATTCTTGGTGGCAATACGATCGGAGGCGCCACACTTAGTCGCTTCTTCGCCATTCATGTCTTCGTTCTACCTGGAATCATGTTTGCCTTTATCGGGTTACATCTATGGCTCGTCCTTCGCCACGGGATCTCGGAGCCGCCGGTTGCAGGGAAGCCAGTAGACCCGGCAACGTACCGCGCGGAATACGAAGAACTGCTCAAGAAGAGCGGCAAGCCATTTTGGCCGGACCTGGCATGGCGCGATGTGATTGTCGTCACCGGCATGATCATCGCGATCGCTGTCGCCGCATTCTTCGTCGGACCTCCGGCGCTGGATAAGCCGCCGGACCCGAGCGTACTGGCCGCCGATCCACGACCGGATTGGTATCTTCTTTGGTACTTCGCGCTGCTCGCTCTCATTCCGGCCAGGATCGAAGGCTACGTCATGATCGGATTCCCAATCCTGATTGGGCTACTCCTGCTGTTTGTTCCTATCTGGAATCACAAAGGCGAGCGCGCTGCCTCCCGGCGCCCCTGGGCAATTGCGGTCGTGTGTCTCTCGGTGATCATGATTGGTGGGCTTTGGTGGGAAGGACAGCAGTCGCCCTGGTCGCCTAACTTTGAGGCTCAGCCACTCAGCGAGAGAGTGGTAGGAGCTACAAGCGGTCCGGTCTTCAAAGGTGGTCAATTGTTTCATGACAAGGGGTGTCTGAATTGTCATCTCATTCAGGGCTTCGGGGGCCGGCGCGGTCCCGACTTGACCTACATCGCGGACACGCTAACGCGCGACAATGTGATCATCCGCATCCTCAATGGCGGCACGAACATGCCTGCCTTCAGCAGTTCACTCAAGCCGGGAGAGCTGGACGCGTTGGTTGCATTCCTGGAAACACGCAAACGCCCGCTCCGTCCGCAAGATCAAGCGAATAACACCGCTTCATCTTCTACCTCCGAATCTAATCATTGGAGACCGCGGCCGGGGCGACACTCCCAATAGTTCCGATGGCGTAGTTCCATACTGGAGTTCTCATCTCCCGGGCGCGCGGTCGGAGTTAATCGTCAATTCAGATCACGGCGCGCAATATAATCCACAAGCGATTCGAGAAGTTGAGCGAATTCTGAAATTGAATCTTTCGCAGTCGGCTGTTCCTCGTTCCGGCCAGAGCTCGCGGGCGTCATCGCCAGATAGATTGAAACCTTTGTGAAGATCAGACAAAGTGATAGAAAGAAAACATTATGGCTACAAAAGATAAATCTACAGATTCGGTCTACAGAGTAACGGAAGTAATCGGAACGAGTGCACAATCCTGGGATGATGCGGCAAAGACTGCGGTGCAGACCGCGGCGGGCACGTTGCGTGATTTGCGCATTGCGGAGGTTGTGAAAATGGATGTGAAGATCGAGGACGGCAAAGTGATCGAGTACCGAACTCGATTACAGCTATCCTTTAAGTACGAAGGCTAGTTCGCACGCAGAAAAATCTGCGCGCGCCATTAAACGAAAATCGTCACCGTCCTGATGGACACTAAAATCCCGGGACTTCATCACGTCACTGCGATCGCGAGCGATCCGCAGCGGAACCTCGATTTTTATGTCGGGCTTCTTGGTCTGCGTTTTGTCAAACGCACCGTGAATTTTGATGATCCGGGAACGTACCATTTTTATTTCGGCGATAATCGCGGCACGCCCGGAACGATCCTGACATTTTTTCCGTGGCCGGGAGCGCAACGTGGAATTCGCGGCACCGGCCAGGTCGAAGCGACAGCGTTCGC
>JBARMF010000006.1:0-2702 GCA_049802315.1 Candidatus Udaeobacter sp. | reverse complement strand
GCGCACGCGTCTCGCGTGCTGGTTTCGGCGTCGCGCCGAAACGATCTTTCTTTTGAACGTCGCTGCTCGGGGATGTTACGAACTGCGAAGGAAAGTTCGCGATCGCGAGGACGCGCTCGCCAACACGCGAGACGCGTGTGCTACCCAAGGCTCTAAACGGCGAAACTTTCGCCGCAAGAGCAGTGAGCCACGGCGTTGGGATTGGTCACTTTGAAGCCGCCTTTTTGCAGGTCATCGCTGTAATCGAGTACGGAGCCACTAACGAATAGCGCGCTCTTCGGATCGACCACGAGGTGCACGTTTTGCGTCGGAACAAGAATGTCGCGCTCCTTCGGGCCTTCCACCAAATCCATCACGTATTGCAGACCGGAACAGCCACCACCAATCACCTTGAGGCGCAGCGCCCCGTCCGGCTGGCCTTTTTCTTCAAGCAGTGACGCTAACTTGCGCGCCGCGTTTTCGGTCACGCCGATCAGGCGCTCGTTGCCGATCTTGTAATTGATGGTCGGTGTTTCTGGAGTCATTAGCAGGTTTGCCTAAACATTATCCGTTTTGCGCGGCTCCGCGAAGTAACTCTGCCACCTCGTTCTGCACATTTTCCAATTCATCCAGGCGCAATTGCGGATCAGGCACGATGAACACGTCACCTGTGGAACCTTGTTCGTAAATGAGAACGCGTCCTTCTGCGGTTCCTTCGGTCTTCACCTGCTTCAAAACACGTTTTCGTTCGAGCATGGCTGCGAGGACGTAACAGGCGTTTGCCGGCGGTGACTCCGATGCCATCAAACGGCGAAAAAGTTCCTCTGCGCTCTCCTTGCGCAGGGCTTCGGGCGGCTTTGGCGGAAGCGGCTCATAACGCGATTTCCAAAATGAAAACGGCCGAATATTTTCATTGCGGTTTTGCCAGGCGTCTTCGCTCAAATCCTCGCGCCGGTAACCATCGGCGCCGTGATACAGAAGCGTGTAAAAATATTCGCCCGGCACAAACGCCCGCTGCGTAACGGCGCAGGAGTCGGCGCGATGCTTGATCGCCCAGTCGTTTGGAAGCGGGTTCATCGCGCGACTGTACGCCGCGCGGCGAACAGATTAAAGCTGGGGGCTTCGCGGTTTGAGGCGCGAAGGTATAGCAAGTAGAGACCAATTCCGGCGAAAAGAATGTTCGGCGTCCACGCGGCAATCCATCCGGGAACACGGTCCCCTTCGCCGAGCGCGAGAAAAAGATGTACGAGGAAATTATTTGAGAACACAAGGAGCACTGCGGCGGCAACACTGGATAGGACACCGCGACGCGAGTAGCCGATTCCGAGCGGCGCAGCAATACACACAACGACCAGGCAGGTCCACGGCAACGCCAGCCTGTACTGGAAATGAGTGCGAAACGGCGCCAACAACGTCGGCGGGAAATCGGCATTGAAATGCAGGTACTCGCGCAATTCCGGCACGCTGAGAGCTTCTGCTTGCACGTTCGCGCTGCTTAGCCGGAACGGGGTTTCGCTCCAGTGTTCAATTGCTAAAGTGGGACGAAATTCTTCCTTGGTGATATTTCCAGCCGCATCGTAGTAAGCCAGCCGCACGTTCTCCAAATCCCATGTCTTTGTTTCAGGCCGATAATATGCCCGAGTGGCCGAATAACTCATAACGATATTGTCTTGCGCGTCCTGTTGCAGTACCTGCACGTTGTTGAACAGGTTGTCGCCAAGCCGAAAATTCTGGATAAACCAGGTGCGCAGGTCGGTTCGATTGCGAAAGACTTGCCCCTGAATGTTCCGTCCAGGACGCGACTGCGCTTCTGAAAGAAAATTTTTCCGCGCCAGTTCCGCATGCGGAGCCAGCGAATAGTTGAGCGCCATGCTTGCTGCCACAGTCAGCAGACCGATGCCGATCAGCGGTAGCAGAACACGGGGAAGGCTCACGCCCGCCGTGAGCATGGAAACAATTTCATTCGACCGCGACATTCGCCCGAGCGCAAAAAGAAGGGAAAGCAGAAGCGCAACCGGCAGCAGGATAATGAACACCTGCGGGATCTGCGTGGCGTAATAGCGAGCCACCAGAGATACTGGAATATGGTTGTCAATGAAACTCGAAATATTGTCGCTGACGTCGAAGATGAGCCAGATCGAGGTGAACCCGGCGATGCAGTAAAAATAAACCTGCACGAAGTTTCGAATGACATATCGATCGAGAAGTCGCATTGCGATTTAAAAATGTTCTATCGCAATTAGCCTACTCAAGTAGACGGTGTGCGCCAAATTCCTGGAGAAACCAATGACGAAATCCGAATGAGGAAACGCGAACGAATGACGAATGAAACGACTTGTCATCCTGAGCCCCGAAAGCTTTCGGGGTCGAAGGATGCCGCAGCGTTACCGATAAGTATGGCGACGGAATTCCTCGACTGCGCTCAGAATGACAGCCCGGTTTGTTCGTCATTCGTGCTTCGTGCTTCCTTCGTCATTCGCCTGCCGCGTGGCGCGGCTTTACGCGGTCATTCATGCTTCGTCATTTCCTCCTCATGATCGCGCTAAAAGACAGTCTAGGCAGCGCATTCGTCGATCGCGTCCGCGGCTTCTTCTCCGAGAACGGTCCGCTCTCCAAGGCAAAGAACTTTGAGTTCCGTCTACAACAGCAAGAGATGGCAGTGCGGGTCGCGCAAGCGCTGGAGGAAGAACAGCATCTGGTAGTCGAAGCAGGCACTGGCGTCG
>JBARMF010000005.1:0-2196 GCA_049802315.1 Candidatus Udaeobacter sp. | reverse complement strand
TGTTCCAAGTGTTACTGACCGTGTCATAGATGTAAGTCGTGGTGTAAGAGGTCAACGGCACATGCGGCGGATGCAGTATCGCTCGCATGCGAGCCTGGGCATTGGCCGAAGGGCCAAAATCGGGGTTGCCGCCGCCGACGAGAAAGGTTTGCGTGCCAACCGCGCCGTAGGCAGGCAGGAACATGGTAACAGGCACCGGCGCCATGGGCGTCCACGCATTGCCAACGATGTCGTAGCGGTAGTGAGCATTCGAGGAGCCGAAACCGCCGCCGGCAACGTAGATGTACTGGCCGACGATACTTAAGCCAGAGCCACCCTGCGTGACGGGGTCGGGCGCCCGCGACGTGTCCCAAGTATTGGCAACCGGGTCATACTCCCAGACCTGGCTTGTTTCGTTGAAGCCTGAATCATATCCACCGATGACGTAGATTTTGCCGTTGGCGCTATAGTACGCCGCCCTCGCCCAGATCCGGAAATCGGGCATGGCAGCGCCCATGGTCCATGTGTTACTCGCGATGTCGTAGATTTGGGTCGTGTTCAACACGCCACTGGTGTCGTTATCACCTCCGAACACGAAGACTTTGTTGACATTGGCGGCATACGTTACGGCAGCATCGTAGGCGGGAGTTTGCATGCTGGCCAATGGCGTCCAGGTGTTGGCCACCGGATCGTACCTGTAAGTGGCGTCAGTTGCCCCGGTCTCGTTAGCGAAGCCGCCCGCGGAATACGCGAATGTGCCATTGCTGGCCACAGCGGATGATTCGATCAGCGTCGGGTAATTAGCCACGATCGTCCACGGCCCGGGTGTACCTCCCGGCGTGCAGGTTGGCGATCCAGTAGGTGTTGGCGTCGGGGTGGCCGCACTGGGAGTGACACACACGTCATCCAGGTAAAAGTAAGCGGGCTCGTTGAAGAATATGAAATGCAGGTCAGCGTTGGCTCCGGGTATCACATTGGGAAAAGTATATTGCGTATACCCAAAGGCGCTCTGAATCGCCTCCGGTACGAGAGTAACACTACCAAAAGAAGCCCCAAAACGATTGTCTCCAGAGCCGTCGGTATTCGCGAGCCAAAAGGTCACGTTATACGCTGTGCCGGCCGTGGTCGGGAGGACCTGATCAATAAAACCGTCGCTGGAACCCGGACCGGTTTCTAATGAGAAGCTTCCCGAGTGCGGGTTGTCGGTGTTTACGCCGGTAAAGGAGGTGTCTCCGGTGTCTGTCCAAGGTGGTAAGCTACCGGTTTCGAAGTCACCATTAACATCAATGCAAGCCGGCGTCGGTGTTGGCGTCGGCGTGAATGTTGCCGTAGCTGTAGGTGTGAATGTAGCTGTCGCAGTCGCTGTTGCTGTTGCTGTTGCTGTAGCTGTAGCTGTAGCTGTAGCTGTAGCTGTAGCTATAGCTGTAGATGTTGCCGTTGGCGTAGGCGAGGCTATCGCGGTGGCCGTAGGAGTCGACGTTGCAGTTGGCGTTGGCGTTGGAGAAGGGCATCCAACACCGTTTCCACGAACGAGATGGTCGGCTAACGCGGTACCATTGTAACCACCAGTGCTCCAAAGCCCTGTCGCCGTTGCGAATCCGGCCTGATTGGCCTGCCGCGCAGATGGCAGAACTGGCGGAGAGGATACCCATGCGCCTGCCGGCCAGGCGCTGACATCGAGTTCGTCAACAGCATTGGAGAAATCAAAGAAGCCGCCGCCGTTCGCGTCGCCGCCGATGGCGTAGAGCTTCGTACCCGATGCCGCCAGGGCGAAGTCGGCCCGAGCCGGCGTAAACACCGGACCACTTGTCCACACGCCCGGCGCGCTCGTCATATCGAGACGCAGGGTTTCAGTAAGGTTATTGGCTGGGTTCGAGGTGAATCCACCCGCCATGTAGAGATACTGACCGGCCTGCGTGAAGCCGCCGAGGAGGTAGCCAGGGGCTGGCATGGCAGTTCCCGTAGACCATGTGTTGGTCGCAATGTCGTAGACCTGCAGGTCAGTTGTCGGATTGGCGGCCCCGGGATCGGTACCGCCGGCGACGAAGACCTTGTTATTGAAGGCGGCCGCAGCGGCCCCGTACGTGCCAGCCGGGATCGGCGCTCCAGCGCTCCACGTATTAGTTGCGATGTCATAGATCTGGACGGTCGTCGTGGGCGTGCCGTTGAGACCGCCGATAGAATAGATCTTGCCGTTCCAATAGGCCGTGGAAGGAG
>JBARMF010000004.1:0-1963 GCA_049802315.1 Candidatus Udaeobacter sp. | reverse complement strand
TTGATAGTCAGCGTTGCCGGTTACCGATCGCGGAGAATTGCTTTCGGGAGGCTTTTCGATGGACAAGACGCCCTCCTGCGAAGTGTGGCCAAACCGCTCTCACAAAATGCAAATCCCAATTTCGCGTTTCGTTGGATCAACCAGTCGCGGCCCGCACTTGCGCAACGATAGGTTTTGGCTGAAAGAGGATGAGAAAGTCGGCCATCTGATCCGCGTCGATCGGCCTTGAGAAGTAGTAGCCCTGCAATTCCGTGCAGCCAAAATGGGTCATGATGGCGGCTTCACTTTCGGTCTCGACGCCTTCTGCGACGACGTCAATACCGAGCCCACGGCTCAACGTGATCACCGATTGCACGATCCTTCGTGAGGTTTCAACCTTCGAAATGGACCTGATGAATGACCTGTCGATCTTGATTTTATCGAACTTGAAGTTGCAGAGATAGGCCAGGCTCGAATATCTGGTCCCAAAATCGTCCAGTGCGATTTTGAAGCCCATTCTGCGGATGTCATCAAGAATGGAGACCGTGCGGTCGCTTGCCTCTAGCAAAACACCTTCGGTAATCTCAAGAACAAAACGCCTCGGATCGATTCCATGCTTCGCAACAAGCGCGCGCAGTGTTTTGTCGATGTCGAGATGCCGGAACTGAACCGGGGAGAGATTTATCGCGATTTCGATATCAGGCCAGCGTGTGGAGTCGCTCATCGCACGTTCGAGAACCCATTCCCCAACTGCTGGAAGGAGGCCTGAACTCTCAGCAATCGGGATGAAGTCCGCCGGCGCAATCGCGCCGTGTGTAGGATGGTTCCAACGCAAAAGTGCTTCGATGCCGCAGATCTCACCTGTACGACATGAAATGAGCGGCTGATAGTTGAGCCGAAGTGCATCGGATTCAAGCGCTTCGCGCAGGTCTAATTCGATCGAGCGGCGATGCTCGACTTCCTGCGCCATTTCCGCGGTGAATGTCACAGCACGATCCCGACCTGTGTTCTTGGCTCGATAGAGTGCTATGTCGGCGTGTCGCATCAATTCATCCGCTGAAACGCCATTGTCAGGCGCAAATGCTATACCCACGGAAGCCGTGACGCGAATATTTTGGCCATTGACGACAAATGGTGAAATGAAAGCTTGAGCGACGCGCTCGGCGACTGCCGCGCTGCCCCGCGGAGCCGCCGGCACGGTCAGAATAACGAATTCGTCGCCGCCGAAGCGCGCAAGAAATTCCTTCGGCCCAAGACGCTTCTTGAGGCGCGCCGCGACGGCCTTGATGAGTTGATCGCCTGCATCGTGACCTAGCGTGTCATTGATGTCCTTGAAACGATCTATATCGATATACGCGGCGATTGCGCGTTGCTCACCACGGTCGGCTGCAAGCAGAAATCTCTCTATCTTCTCGACCATACTTATGCGGTTCGGTAGACCGGATAGGGAATCGTGCTTGGCTTCGTAGCGAGCTTGCGATTCGCGCTTTGCCAACTCCTCAGAGGTCCGCCGTAGTCGCCTCAGCATCGTCATCGAGAGGATACCCGTGGCGATGGTACCCAACGCTACCAGCGGCAGAATAATCGTCAGCAACACTTGCCCAGGTCGCCTTGTCGTCCAGCTCAGATATCCTGCCGTGCCTCCATCATCGACGGCAAAGGGCTCAGACACCACGCCGTAGCGCCGCACGGGCGATGACAGCAGCGTCAAATCATTCAATAAAAGCGAGCGGCCGATTTCGGAAATGAAAGGCTGGTCAATATAGGTAATGCTGACGAGCAGATTGGGCGTGCCTTTCAAGAGACTCATGTTGACGTTGGGAACAATGGTCAGCGCAGCGATGATGGCGGGCTGGCCGTCCAGGGATATGATGTGACCAGCCCAACGCGCTACCTCTACGGCACCAGCCAGCTTGCGATAATTGCTTTGGAGTTCGCTGAACGAGTCTGGGCGTCTGCTAAGCTTTGATGGGACGCCGTGACG
>JBARMF010000003.1:0-19729 GCA_049802315.1 Candidatus Udaeobacter sp. | reverse complement strand
TGTTGTTTGGACTGGCCGACCCGAGCGACAGTACGCCTTTAGTCGGCAGGTTCGCGCCGGCCGGGCCGATGTTGTTATTGGTAATGAAGTTGCCGCTGTTTGCACCACCGGTGGAGGTGCTGATCAGGATGTTGCCGCCTTGCGCGGTGGTTGACGACGTTGACGACCCAAGCACCGTGCAATTTGTGATTACATCGCTTTGTGCGCCGTTGATGAGGCGGATCGTGCTTGTGCCGGCAGTCGCCGCGGCGGTCGTGTTCGAAATCGTGAGCGAATTGCCGCCTGTATTTTCGCCGTTAATGGATACATTTTTGGCGCCGTTCAAGTTGATCAGCGGAGTCCCGGCAGTAATCGCGCCCGTGACAGTTCGCGCGCCACTCGGCAGCATCGCAACCGATGTGTAGGAGGCCGAGCCGCTGCCGCTCGCGTTCAGGGTCGCTCCCGCCGCTGCCTCGGTGGTGTCGCCGAGAATCCAGACGATGATGTCCCCCTGGTGCATGCCAGCGTTAATGGCGGCAAACGCCAGCGCGACGGTCGCGTAGTCGGTCGGACCAGTGAGTCCGGCTGTCGCCGTGATTGTGACCGGACCGGCAGAACTTGGCGGAGTTGGGAATGGCGTTGCCGTTGCTGTTGGTGTTGCTGTTGCTGTTGCTGTTGCCGTTGCTGTTGGTGTTGCCGTTGCTGTTGCTGTTGGTGTCGGACTTGGCGAGACACTAGGTAGCGGCGTCGGCGTTGGTATCGGGTTACTCGTGCAAGACGGGAATTTGAACGAGCCAATGCGGGTGGCCCAAGTGGCGCTACCGTTGGCGGTATAATATTCGTTCACATGCCAGAACGTACAACTGTCAGTCGGATCAACGAACATCGTGCTATAGTCTCCCCATCGACGCTGGGTGCTGGTTTGATGTCCGCCAGCCGTGATAAGCGTCGCTTCGCCCTGGCTCATGTCATTGGGCGGATCACCGGCCAAACGACCGGCATAACGGATCTCGGGGTTGAGGGTCGTGCTAGAGGTGGAATAACCGATTGCCACGTTGCCCTGCCAGTCCACGTTGATGCTGGGCATCCAGCGAAACAACCCGTCGGCCCCGTTGTTCCAATCTTGCTGCTGTGCCGGCGTCGAGGGAACTGTGTTACCAGTCATGTTGAACTGATACCAGCGGACAGCAGTCGGCCCGGTCAAGGTACCATCGGTAGCCAAAAGGATCGTTTGATCAGCGTAAATGGATTCTGTTCCTCCGATATTTTGGTAAATGAGGGGATACATGATCTTGTCACCCAATGTATCCAGCCACTGAGTAGTGGTGACAGTGCCGTTGGGACACAGGTCGCTGGTACTGGCGCTAAATGCGTCCTTGAAGCCGTTCACCGTGACGATCCCGTCGGGTAAATGCGAGGCTCCAACACCAAAGGTAGAATTGGCAGGTGTCGCAAAATCAACGTGAAAGCGCCGGACAAAAACCTGGGTCTCAACTGTGCCTGCAGTCGTGGAGCTGTTGACATCCATGAACCACTCCGGTTGGCCTGCCGGAGGCGGATCGCCCGTCCGGAAGCTGGCAGCAACCAAACTGTATTGATCGCCGAGGTCGGCAGGCAGAATCGAGAACCCGATCGCATGCGCCGAGCCGCCGTTTACCATGCTGTTGCGATCAAGTGCATAAACGCGAACACCGTTGAATGTCGTGTTGTTGGAAAACTCGTTCATCGAGAGGTAGTAGGCATCCGGCCACAACCCGAACTTGGGGTAATCGCCGAGGTATGTCGGGTTCGCAGGATCGACTTGCACCGCGTACAACCACCAGCCGCCGGAAACTGGATCGCTCGTCTTACTGACCCCAATGCATTGCATGAAAGGGCCAGCGCCAGGAAACGCGCCGAAAGCGAAGTCGCTGACCACCCACCGGTCAGCCATATGGTCGTAGAAAACTATGCCGTCGCCGTCGTTCTGGTTGTTGCCGCAGGGATTACCCACCAGCGCGGAAAAGAATGAATTGTAAGTTGTGCCGTTTGCGCCGTTCAGCGCGTTGCCCAACTTATCAAAGATTTTGATCGAGGAATTGACCGAATTGACGTAGTGGTTCGGTCCCACATCGCCGTCGGAATCGGGCGGAAGGCAACCGCACCCGCTTTGGGTTGAGTTCATCCCGGCGAAGGTCAGTATTGGGGAAGGCATGTTGGGGATGGGCGCGAGCACACGCTCTATCAACTGCTGAGTGAACGGCGCCTGTTGGATCTGGCCTCCGGCCAGGGGAAAAGGATGGCGCCTGCGAGGAATCTCCTCTTCTTCCGATGTCGGCGCGATATAGGGAAGCGCTCGCAGGTCACGGTCCTGAGACACCGGGCCGACCATCGCCACCACGTCGGGCACAGGTCTGTTCGGTTGCGGCCCAGTCGCAGGTGGCCGGAGGGTCGAGGCCAATAAAATTGCCGAGATCGATGTTAGAGCGAGAGCGAGAGCGATTCGAATCGCAAACGCGCGTGCGGAGTTCTTTTGCTGTTTTTTCATATGGAGTGGATGAGTGGGGGTGGGGCTGGGGGTAGGGAGTTAGCAATAATGCTAACTTTTTGTGTGAAGGAGCACCGTTTTGAGGCCTCGGGTATTTTGAGTCAAGGCGAATAGAAAAACGGCTGCCAGACAAAGCTTGTAGCGAAAAACACGACACGGCCTTGGTGCGGAGCCTTAAGTTCAGCCCGCCAAAGACGTCTGTGTCAGCCGTCGTAGCGTTTCGCAGAATGGAGCTGGCGGGCGCCGAGCGGCATAGACGGGCAGGCCGAAGGCGGAGTGAGCGGGAGCGAGCGAGTCAAACGCCCTACGATTCGGAGCGAAATCGCGGCGTCTTCCTAGTCGCAGAGCGCTCCTGGGGGCGTTGAACTAGCTCGCTGGTGGCTCGCCGAGTTGGACCCACCGGCTCGCCGCTATGCGCAATCGCGCAGAGTTCTCCAGATTCAATTTTTCTCGAATGCGAGTTTTGTACGTATCGACGGTTGTGATTCCCAGGCCGAGTTGTGCGGATATCTCACGTGTCGTCAGGCCGCGTCCAATCATATCGAAAACCTCAAGCTCACGGTCGGCGAGCCGATCGATGGGTTCGGAAGCGATGTCGCGGCCTGCCGTCATTTTGCTAATCATTTGAGACATGAAACGTGGGTTCAGGTAAATCTCACCCTTCAAGATCTGCCGAATTGCCTTCAAAACGACCGCGGACACCTCATTTTTAGTGATATATCCCTTCGCGCCCGCTCGTAATGCGCGCTCGGCGTAGAGTGATTCATCATGCATTGAAAGGATAAGCGTGGGCAAAACGATTCCGTGTGCGCGCAAATCCTTCAATAGCTCCAACCCACTGGAGCCTCTTAGCGTGATATCTATGATTGCGATGCTGGGTTGTGTTTGCCTGATCAATGCGAGGCCATCGCGAATGTTGTCGGCCTCGCCGCAAATCTTCATGTCGTCTGCTTTATTAATGAGGTGCGCCAATTGCTCGCGGAACATCCGATGATCCTCTATGATCAGGACACTAACCTTTTTAAACGGCACTGATTTCATCTTCCTGAGAATTTGTTCTTGCTGTACACGAAATTATTGTGCCGCGGCCTTTTCGTCGCTTGATTGTCAGCTGGCCGCCGATTAACCGCGCGCGGTAGCGCATGATGTCCTGCCCCATTCCTGTTGAATATGACTCGGAAATACCTGCGCCGTCGTCCACCACACGCAACTTTATCAAGCCGCCGGCGGCATTGAGAAAGACAAAGATATTCCCTGCTTTTCCGTGTCTTGTGGCGTTATTGATCGCTTCCTGCGCAATGCGATAAAGGTGCATCGCCGTGTGTTCGTCCCAAGTTGCCGAGCTGGCATGGGACCGGAATTTGCAATTCACGGCATGCAGTCGGGTAACTGATTGCGCGAGTGATTCCAGTGCCAAAACGAGGCCCAGGCGGCTGACGTGCGCAGGAACAAGCTTGCGCGCGAGATCACGCGTTTGCACGACAGCATCCTGAAGCAGCGTTACCAATTCGCCTGCAGCATCGGCACCGCTCTGCAGATGCAATTCTTGCAAGTCATCACGCAATGAGCTGGCGCTACAGGTGAGTCCCGCAAGGTATTGGCAAAGGCCGTCGTGCAAATCTTGTCCGATGCGCCGCTGTTCGGCCTCGGTGATGTTGACGATCTCGCGCTCGAGGCGTTGGGAATGTTCCAAAAGCGCAATGCGCTCCGCCGCAATATCGTTCCTGCTGCGCAATGCCGAGCCGACCAGAGCCACGATCAAAAAGAAGCCGACGTGCCGCGACGCCTCCCACACGCCGATCCAACTGTGTAGATCCGGATCGCCAGTGAACCGATTCGCACACCACCACAACAGAGCGGAGAAAAGTCCAGTAGTGATTCCCCATTTTTTACCGCAAAACCATGCCAGCACAAAGACAGGCACGGCATAAAACGGCAGCAGCCTGATCCGGTAACTCGTGATTGAATCGAGCGCCGCGATCAGGAGCAAGGACGCCACGGCTTCGGCGATCAGCCAGGGTCGTGGTTGCCGCGCAAAGCGCTTGGAGAAACTCATCGAAACAAAGGCTCGGAGAACTGCTAATACTACGAAGTGCGCATTCCGAGAAGCTTCTTTCTCGGGCTCTATCAGATTGCCGACACAGCAGACTGGACGTGAGTTGTAGGCAAGCGAGTCGACTGCACAAGCAAAGCTCGCCTCAGGGCTCAGCAACCGAGGCGATTACCCTACAATTCTGTGATGTGCAGATCAGTGATCTTTTGCAGAAAGCGTTCGACTTCCTCGGGAATTGTTTAGCAAATAACTCGCCGCCGTTACCTGCGGGTGCTCACTCACGAGAATCCCGACGCCGCGCTCTTCAACTGCGCCGAAGGCGTCTTCGTCGGTGCGCTCGTGCTGGTACAGGTGACGTTCTTTGTTCCTCCAAGTGGTTACGGGCAGCCCACTGATATCACTGTGCCCGTCCCAGGGTGACCTGGATCTGGGTGGTAGCCCGGATCGACGCTAATAACAGCCATTTGCGGGATGTTACCAGAAATGACCGATCCAGACTTTGTTATTGAACTGGACACGATCACGCTGATGGTAGATGGCAGCGTCGCCGGTGGTCCAGAACTACCGCCCGCACCACTCGTCCACGTTCCTCCGCAGAATGCTGGATTGGGAGTAGTGTCCTCAGCGAAACCTTTGAAGGCCGAAGGCGCGGAACCGCCGCTCAATTTATTGGATTTTGCCCATTGCGCCCCCCAGAACGTCACTTTCTGCCCTACTACCGCGCTACGATCGCCAATGACAAAGCTTAGTCCCGACAAAGGATAAACGAATGCGCCGCGGCCGCGTGTCCATACCGAGAGCGTTGTCCCTCCGCGATCGATGGACATGTCCCAAATCATCACGTGCGGAATTCCGTTGTCGAAACGGTTCCAAATCGGATGCGCGACAGTGATGTCGTTCGTGTAGTAAAGGCCGAAGTCGGTACCTGCAAAGACCCGTTGCGGGATATTCGGGTCCACAATGACTGAGTCCACCGGGATGTCCGGCAAGTTGCCTGTCTTATTGGCCCAGGTGAACGAGGTGCAATTGGAGGCGCATGCCACCTGGAAAATGTGACCCGGCTGTGTTGGTGTGTTTGCGTTAAAGCCGCCAACCGCCGCATACCCGACAGGCACATCCACAGCTGGCACCCTGGGATCCATCGCAACCCCAAGTACGGGACGAAGAGGCAACACGATGTTACTCCCGGTCACGTCAACCCAGTTTGCCTGGCTGGCAGCGCCTGTGCCCAGGTTGAAACCGATCCATACGTTTGCATCGTTTGTGCCTACCATGGCGACACTCTGGTATTTCGGCGAATACTTGAGCTGATTGATAAACGACCGGTTGCCCAGGCTCTGCTTGGTCATGTTCTGAGTCGTTGGATTGTTAGTCACATACCAGGCGGATGTAGGCACGGTAGCCGCCGCTCCGCTGATCGTTTCCCAGACCCTGGTAGTACCCGCAATCAAATGGCCGCACCCGCTCGTAGGACCGGCAGCCGGACAGTCGTCGCCGCCGGGTATGCCGCCATGGAACATATTTACTGGCAGAATGAATGACTGCAGGTCGCCGGTCCAACTTCCCCTACTGCTTGTCCAGGTGGCGCCTGGATCTGTGCAATGATAAATGCACCGGCTAAATCCCCCGCTGTTGTTGCCTTCCCAGACGCGGAGACTTCCAACATCGTCACCCGGCCTGGTACCGCCAAGGGTGCCGGATCCGTTAAACGTCAAATTTGTACTGTTGACATTGGAAAATGGAATCGAATTCCCAGCGCTGCCGCAAACAACGGCGGTGACCACAACGCTCGAACCAGACCGTACAGCCGTCGCAGTGGAAGGAATATCAGCATTCACTGCTGTCACAATATTAGTGGCCGCAGTGGTCGAGCTCGTGCCGACCGAAACCTGGCCGGTGCCACTTCGAGTTGCCACCCAGGTGAAGGTTTGCGACCCAACAACGAATTGTTGACCGATGGTCCCGGCGGCTGAAACGGTCACTGTGCCTTGCGCCTGCGTGCATGTCGTGCCCCTTGGATCGATCTGCCCGGAAAACCCGTCCCCACCCAAGCCTAACTGCCATAGCACAGGGCCAGTCGGAGTACCGGTAAATGTGGCGGAGCTAGGTCCGTTGTCCTGGGCGCCTCCAACTGCCATTGGCGACGGGGAGTTGGCAAAGTTGCCGCTGATGTCTCCCGCGTAAAACTCGATCGTGTTCAGACCTGTGTCCATGTTGAACCAGGTCGGGTCCACCGTTGAACTGACAACGTCTGCGTTGATCGTCCCATGGATACCCCCGTCATTACCGATTGCCAGGATGCTTGAGGAACCAGGAAGGAATGCGAGAGCGTGTTGGTCCACATGCACAGGACCGGCATTACCGCTGTAGGAATAGCCACAGGTGGTATCGTTAAAGGTAGTTCCAGTGCGCGTCGCGAACCAGACATCAAAGGTGCTGATAAAAACGCGATCGGGATTGTTCGGATCAACTGCGACTGCCTGATCGTACCAGTTCTGAGGATAGTCGCCCTGGCCATTGGTACAGTTCCTGAGAGAACCGCCGGCAGAACCAGCCATAAAGGCCCAGCTGTCGCCGCCATCAGTGCTCGACCAAACGCCTATCTGGCAGCCGTTCGCATTGCCGCAGCCGCTGTTGCTGTTTGGAGCAATGGAGCCCACCTGCGCGTAAATGTAGTTCGGGTTACTCGGCGCGATCCCAATATCGACGCGGCTGAGCTGGTTGCCGGTATTAACATCGACCCACGGGTTGCCGCTGCCCGCGTTCATCAGCGCCCCCGTCGTGTACGCGCTGCCGGTTACCGCAGTGCCAAACACAAAGCCATTATCGTTGCGACTGATAAGCGTGAAGTCACCAGGGCACCCGCTAACTGGCATCGTGCCTCTGTAAATGCCGTTTGCTCCCTGCTGGCCGAGATCATACTGCACCGTCGTGGCGAATCCGCGCACGCCTACTGCAGCGATGATGCGGGTCACGCTGCCACCCATATCTGTCAGCTGCAAGCCGGTGATGTCCTGGCGCTGGGTATTAAAGCTGTTGGTTGTACAGGGACCAGTCCAGTTGACGCCGCCGTTATACGAAAAGTAGAGACCTTTTTTGGTTCCGGCCACAATTTTGTTACTGTTGTTCGGGTCAACTCGCACCTTGCCGACTGCGTTATATTGCGGGAATTGCCCGGGCGGTTGGTCATAGGCAGGGCCAAAGATGTTTGCGCCGAGCACAGTCCAAGTAGCGCCAGCATTCGTCGATTTCAAGATGCCCTGGCTACCCATGGAGAACGACCCGTAATTGAGGTCACCTGTGCCCGCGTAGATGGTGTTATGATTGTGGGGGTCCATCTCAAGCGCGTCGATGGCTGTCGTTCCAATCAGAGGATTGTCCGTTACCACGCTCCAAGTGGTAGTGTCGCTACAGCAGTTGGTCGTTTTCCATACCCCGCCACCGATGGCTCCCAGATAAGCTACGATGCTGCCGTTTATGGTTGTAGTTGGATCGACGACGATTGCGTTCACCCGGCCCTGAGTGGTTGTATAGTTAAAGCAACCCGAACATCCTGTCATGCGCTCCGGCTGAGGGCCGAGCGCGGTAAAGCTGGTAGTGTTAAGGGCATTCGGATTAGCAAAGTTCAGCTTGAGATGCTGTCCAAATGGGACGCCACTTGGCATGCGCTCATGTTGCGCGGCGGCCGCGCGCACCCATGCGGGATTGAAGCGCCCAGTTGGAAATGTCAGGCGATCAAACCAGTATTGTTCTAACTGTGCCAGACCAGCAGCCTCTTCCTGAGTACTGGCTCCTGGCACAGGCATGTAACGAGCAGACTGGTCGGGACTCCCCGCCGGAACGCCAGTTCGGTTCGGACCGTCCGGGCTGCGTAGCGCGCCGCCCCAACCCGCAAAAATTGCCAGAGCGACTGCGAAAAAACTAAGTGTGAATCCGAGTAAAACTCGGAGATTGAAAAACGCGGAGTGTGAAGTGGATTTCTTTTTCATAAGTGGAGCTGGTGAGGACATCCCGCTGCGGCATCGCGGCGCGAGGTCTCTACCGTTTTGTGGAGTTGTTACAGGAGGATTTTCAGATGGAGGTCGAAGTGAAAGTGCTTGTAGCTGAATCGCTGCAAACGTGTCAATCTTTTTTTTCTGGAATTTTTAGCTCAAGATTTGAACCATGGATGATACCGCCATCGTCTTGAGGAGAAGCCGATCGACCTTGGGCTAAGCGCGCGAAGGTCGGCGCGCACCCATTCGATTTCGCGCAGGGCAAGCTGTGGCACTTCCTGCCTAGGGAGGCAAACGAGCGCTCAATTCACTTAGAAAGCGCTCGACTTCCTCAGAATTATTTAAGTAATAACTCGCTGCTGTTTCGTGCGGCTGCTTGCTCACGAGAATCGCGACCCCGCGCTTTTCGAGCGCGCGGAAGGCGTCTTCGTCGGTGCGATCATCGCCGATGTAGATCGGTAGCGCGTTCCGGCCCTCAAGCAGAGTTTCCAACAGCCAGAGCGCAGCTTTGCCCTTATTCCAATCAATATCGGGCAGTAGTTCGTAAACTTTTTTGCCGTCTATCCTGCGCAGCTCGCGATGTCTTGCTCCCACTGCGTCCATGGCTAGCGCAACCTTGAAGGCGTCGTTTTCGTTCACGTTGCGATAATGCGCGGCGACAGAAAAATGTTTCCGTTCCAATTGCGCACCTGGAATTTCATCAAGCGCCTCGCGTAGTTCCATCTCTGCCTTGTCGAGCACGGGGAGATACTCGGCACCGAGTTCCCTGCGTAATCCGCCCGCAGCGGCGATATCAAATCCATGACTGCCGGCGTAAACGATGCCATCCACGAGCACGCGACCCCGAACGTCTTCCAAATCGCGTCCGGTTAGAATGGCGACGGGCATACGCGCGGCGAGCGATCGCAGCGTCTGTCGCATTGATTCTGAGAGCCATGCATCCTCGGGATGACTAACAATAGGCGTAAGCGTGCCATCGTAATCGAGAAAAACGGCTATGCGCTGGCCGCTCCGCGCGATCTCCTGAACGTGCTCGAGCGCCGATGGAATCATACTTGTTAGATCGTTGACTCGTTGCTCCGTTGAATCGTTAGAATCCATCTCTTAAAGGTCGCTGTCATGTTGAGCGAAGCGAAACATCTCTGGCTTATCTAAGTTAACGGCGATCCCAGAAGTAATCAGAGATTCTTCGCTTCGCTCAGAATGACATTCTAGGACGGCTTATGGAATCAACCGTCTGATAATCGTTTCCCCGCCGGCGAAATCTTTAGCGACGGCGCATCAGCGTTTCAGAAGTTCAATGTCCTCGCCCCAAACCGGCTCCTCCAGCTGCAACGACGAGTCGTCCAGCTCGCTGCGATTAAATTTCTCATATTGCGCTGAGACATCCGGCCACGGCCGCAAACGCAGCTTGACGCGATCGCCCGGCCGCAACCGCGCGGCTGATGTCCACTCGTTATCGCGCATGCTCCACAAATAGACGACAGCTTGGGTTTCCGGTTGTAGCCGAGGGCGTTGACCTCGGCTTTGGGATGACTTCTCCCCCTCCTCAGGGCCGCGGTGACCGCCCGCGGCTACAATATCAACCAAATGTAACGCCTCGGTGTGGTCCTTGTACGGCACGGTGCCCGGTCGCGGCACGGGCGAAATGCTTTCGACCGTTCCGCTCACCTCGATTTCCTCGCCGGCCTTCAAACTCAAAAAGCGCGAAGGTTTCGCTTCACCGAGTTTTAGATCGAGAAGTTTCCAATTCCCAAATGACAATTCGCGCGCTGCAAATTCCCAGATCACCAATTTCTTTCCAGCCAGCCGGTCGCGTCCGCGCGCGCGAGCTCGTTGCTCAAAATTTCGCGTGTGGCGAACGACGCGTCGCTGTTTCGCAGAATGCAGTCGATAGGCCGCCGCAACGACGCGCTCAGATGCTCGGCAAATCCGGCCGATTCGCCCCAGCCCATCGCTTCGAAAGAAAAATATTTGAGAAACTGTCGCCGAGCAGGAGCACATCGGGCTCCTTGCTTGGCCGCCACAGCGCGTTGCCAATAGCGACTTGTCGAATCGTCACTGTCTCCGGCGGAAAAAATTTATCACCTCTTGATAACTTCAACATCGCGGCGATGTCGCCGCGCGCGACGATTTCCTTTTCGATAATCGACGGCGATATTGATCCTGCCGGCGCTGGCAATTGGAGAAAATCTGCCAGTCGTTCCGCAACAAGCTCCATTGTCTCAGGCCGCCAGTGCGTGTCGGTTTCCAGATAACGATGCCCGTTTCTTCCTCGCTCCATCAAAAACGTCGCAGGATCGAACACGCGTACTTTCTCTCGTTCGAGCCGGGCTTTAAATTCAACGGCGTCGACTCGTGGTCGGGAACGCAGCGAGAAGGCTTTCGGAGCTCCAAAAGAGTTTAGGCAACGCTATTGTCATGGCCATCATCGACAACCTGCAAAAAATTTCTGACACGGTTTGGGAGCTACCCGCGACCTACAAGGACCGCATGCGTGTGCCGGCGCGGATCGTCGCGACAGAGAAACTGGTGCGCGAAATGGACGAAGCTGTTTACCAGCAGATTAGTAACGTCGCCACGTTGCCGGGCATCACGCGCTACGCGCTTTGCATGCCGGATGGCCACAGCGGTTATGGATTTCCTATCGGCGGTGTCGCGGCCATGGATGTGCACGAAGGCGGCGTGATCTCGCCTGGTGGCATCGGGTTCGACATCAACTGCGGCATGCGCCTCATCACCACGAACCTGACACTGGAAGACGTCCAACCGCGTTTGAAAGAAATCGTCGATCACCTTTTCCAACGCGTGCCGGCGGGCGTCGGCACTCACGGATTCCTCAAACTATCGCATAACGAATTTCGTGACCTGGTGGAACAAGGTGCACGTTGGTGCGTCGAACGCGATCTGGGCTGGCAGGAAGATCTCGACTTTACCGAGGAGAGTGGTTGCATCGCAGGCGCCGACGCATCGAAAATCAGCGACCGCGCAGTCGAGCGCGGCTACAACCAGGTCGGCACACTTGGCAGCGGCAATCATTACCTCGAAGTACAGGTCGCGCGACCGGAGGACGTGCGTGACAAGGAGCTCGCGAAGAAATTCGGGATCACGATTCCGAACCAGATCGTGGTGATGTTTCACTGCGGCAGCCGCGGCTTCGGACATCAGGTCGCCACGGATTATCTCCAAAAGTTCTTGAAAGTAATGGAGCCGAAGTACGGCATCAAAATTTTGGATCGCGAACTCGCGTGCGCGCCGTTCGATTCACCGGAAGGCCGCGATTATTTCGCCGCGATGAAATGCGGATTGAATATGTCGTTCGCAAATCGCCAGGTAATTCTTCACGAGATCCGCGAAGTTTTTTCCGAAATTTTCGGCCGCAGCGCTGAAGACCTCGAGATGCGCGTGGTTTACGACGTCTCGCATAACACCGCAAAACTGGAACGGCACGTGGTCGACGGGAAAGAAAAGGAATTGCTCGTGCATCGCAAAGGCTCGACGCGCGCGTTCGGTCCGGGGCACGCCGAGTTGCCCGCGCGCTATCGCGAGACGGGTCAGCCGGTGATCATCGGCGGCAGCATGGAAACTGGTTCCTATCTACTCGTGGGCACAAATTCTGGCTCAGAGACTTTCTTTAGCACTGCACACGGCAGCGGTCGCACGATGAGCCGCACCAAGGCGCGCAAACAATGGAACGGCAAACAACTCCAGCGCGATCTCGAAGCGCGCGGCATTTACGTTCGCAGCACCTCATGGGCAGGTCTCGCGGAGGAAGCAGGTGGCGCTTATAAGGATATTGATGAGGTAATCGCAGCGACTGAGTTGGCAGGGATCAGCAAGCCGGTCGCGCGATTCACGCCGATTGGGAATGTGAAAGGGTAAAGTGAATGACGAAGCACGAATGACGAATGACGAATTAATGACGAAGCACGAATTATTGTAGGGCGTTTCTGCGAAACGCCATGGCGTCTGACACAGACGCCCTACAATTCGCCATTCGGATTTCCTTCGGCATTCGTCATTCGGATTTCGTCATTTTAGACATGATCCGCACACCAATCACGTTAATCACCGGTCCGCTCGGCAGCGGTAAGACAACCTTACTCCGTCATATTCTTGCGGTACAACCTGGAAAAATCGCGATCGTGATGAATGAGTTCGGCGAAATCGCGATCGACACGAAAGTCATTGAAGGCAAAAACGTGCGAATCGCCGAGCTTGGTGGCGGCTGCGTTTGTTGCTCGCTGCTCGGGGAATTCGAAGCGGCGGTAAACGAGATCATCGAGAAGATCGCGCCCGAGAGGATTGTGGTCGAGACGACCGGACTGGCCGAACCTGAAGCGCTCGTGTTCAACATCCAGGAAGCGCTGCCACGATGCCGGCTCGACGGCGTGGTTTCAATCATCGACGCGGACATGCTCATTCGTTTCCCGGAACTGGGCCACACGACCCGTCTGCAAATCGAAGGCGCAGACATCTTGCTGCTGAACAAGCTCGATCTCGTCGAGCCGGGACAGGTCAAGCCGCTTGAAACGAAACTGCGGGAAATCAATTCGACCGCGGCAATTGTCCGCACCGAGCGTTGCAAGATTGATCCGGAACTGTTGTTTGGAATTGGACGCGAAAGACAAATAGCACGGTTGGGACCGGGGTCAGCGACCCCGGCTACAACACACCGGCATCACTTGGAATTCGAATCTTTCGTATTCACTTCCAGCAAAATTTTTTCGCGCGATTGTTTCGAACGCTTTGCAAATTTCCTGCCGGCGAGCGTGGTTCGCGCGAAGGGTTTCATCCTCTTCGCCGATGGCGCGCAGCTTTTCAATTTCGTAGCAGGTCGCTGGGAACTGGAGCGATTTGAATTCGATCGCACCGAACTGGTGTTTATTGGAAGGAACATTGCAATGGAAAAGGAGATGATCCTGGGTGCACTGATGAATGCACTGTCAAAATGACGAAGCACGAATGACGAATGTCGAAGGAATGACCAATGACGAATTATTGTAGGGCGTTTCTGCGAAACGCCATGGCGTCTGACACAGACGCCCTACAATTCGTCACTCGGAGTTGATTCGTCATTCGACATTCGGATTTCGTCATTCTCTGCCATGCCCTACGAATATCTTGAAGAATTCGGCACCGCCGATATCGCCTTTGAAGCGACCGGGCGCGATCTGGCGGAATTATTCATGGCTGCGGCCGACGCGACGATGAACGTAATGATAGATAATCTGGACGCAATCGAGCCGCGTGAGACGCTGCAAATCGAACTCTCGAACGACAACATTGACTTGTTGCTGTTCGATCTCCTGCAGGAGCTGATCTTTCTCAAAGACGCCGAGCGTTTGCTGCTGCGCATCCGAGAGGTGCAAGTAGCCGAAAAAGACGAAAATTATTTTGTGACGGCAACAGCGGAGGGCGAACCACTTGATGCGGAACGGCATCATCAACGAGCAGACGTGAAAGCGGTGACGCTTCACGATTTCTCTGTCGAACAAACGGATAGCGGGTGGAAAGCGAGAGTGCTTTTGGATATTTGAAAATTTCTAAAATGCTGTAGCCACCGGCTACAAAGCCCACATTCTGCGTCACTATTTTGCTTCCAGCGCGACGTAACCGCTGCGGCCCTGGCTGTAAACGCGCATCAGAATTTTCTCGTTAGGCTTCAATTTCTGGCTGATCGCAACCAGATCTATCGCGTTTTTGACGGGCTGCTTGTTCACTTCCTGAATCACGTCGCCTTCACGCAAACCTGCTTTCGCAGCTGGCGACTCGGTATCGATGTCTGCAATCGAGCCAATAAATAGAATGCCGCTGTAGCCGCGTCTCTGTGAGACGCGTCAACCGCGCGACTTCGCGGAAGCTTCGGCGTGGCAAGCAGCGAAGCGGCTACAGGCGTTATGGACGAGGCACCGGGGTCGGCCGAGGACGCGGTGTTGGCGTGGCTCGAGTTCCTGGTGGTAGTGTCGCCGTAGGCGATGCCGTGGCCGTGGCGCTTAGCCGTCGGAGACGCTGTGGCGGTACCCGTCGCACTTGGAGACGCTGTGGCTGTGGCGGCGGCGGTCGCTGTTGCGGTTGCTGTTGCACTCGCACTCGCACTCGCACTCGAAGTCGCGGTCGCAGCTGCTGTAGCGGTTGCGGTAGCCGTTGCTGTCGCACTCGCAGTTGCTGTAGCGGTTGCCGTCCGGGGTTGGCGTTGGCACGAACTGGATGGATCAAAATTTGTCCGACGATCACATCCGCGCTGTGCTCACGCGGTTCGTTAGCGCGGCACACCGTGGCAACACACGAACGATGATATGGATCGGGCCGCCGGATTCGTCGCGGTTTTCAAAGGTGCAGAATCGGATTTATCGGCTGATACAGCAATCGGTGTTGCGCGGCGATCCAATGATCGATTCACGTCGCTTCACGCGTTACCTCGTGGGAAAAACTGGCGGCGACGGGATTCATTACAACCGCGAATCGGGCGAGGCTTGGGCGAGACATGTGATTGCCAGCCTCGACCAGGTTCTCGCGGCTGACATTGCGGTGCGCCGCAAACTGGTTAGCAATCGTTAGCCGCGGAACCGCAAAGGCCGGGGGCTAATCCGAGAAGCTTTTGGCGACATTACCGCGGGCGCGGCGCGGGCGTGGGGCGGATTCTCGGTATGGGGCTAGACCTTGGAGTCGGGCTAGGCCGTGGAGTAGAAGTAGCTGTCGGAGTAGGAGTGAATGTCGGCGTCGGTGTCGGACTCGGCCCAGCGGCGCAGTATCTGCCGCCGGTGTTTAGATAGCCGCTGCCGTCCTCTCCGCCCCAGACGATCATCTGGCTGCCGGTCCAGACCGCCGTGTGAAGGTTGCGCACACCGGTATTCGTGATGCTGGTCGCCGTCCAACTATCGGTGCTGGAATTATATCTCCCGCCGGTGTTCAAAAAGGAGCCGTTAGTTCCACCCCAGACGATCATTTGGCTGCCGGTCCACACTACCGTGTGATGGTATCGTCCGGCGGGCACGTTGGTGGTGCTAGTCGCTGTCCAGCTATCAGTGCCGGGAATGTATCTCCCACCAGTGTTCAAATAGTGATTGGTACCGTCATAAAAATCCCCGCCCCAGACAACCATTTCGCTCCCGATCCACACTGCCGTGTTACCAACTCGAGGATCGGGCGCGCCGGTGGTGCTAGTGGCTGTCCAACTGTCGGTGTTCGGATTGTATCTCCCTCCCGTGTTGAAGTAGATGCCGGCGCCGCCAAATCCGCCCCAGACAATCATTTCGCTGCCGGTCCACACTGCCGTGTGACCATCTCGTGCAGCGGGTGCGCCGATCGTGCTGGTAGGCGACCAAGTGCCGGTGCTGGGATTGTACCTGCCGCCGGTATTCAAATAGCCGCTGCTGCCATATCCGCCCCAGACGATCATTTCGCTGCCGGTCCACACCGCCGTTTGCCCTCCTCGGCCACTGGGCGTGTTGATGGTGCTGATAGGTGTCCAACTGTCAGTGCTGGGATTGTACCGCCCGCCAGTATTCAAATTGATTCCGTTAGCGCCTCCGCCCCAGACGATCATTTCGCTGCCGGTCCACACTGCGGTGTGACCGGCTCGGGCAGCGGCCGCGTTGGTGGTGCTGGTGGCTGTCCAATTATCGGTGGTGGGATTGTACCGCCCGCCGGTGTTCAAAAGGCTGCCGTTATATCCGCCCCAGACGATCATTTCGCTGCCCGTCCAGACTGTAGTGTGCTGGTATCGGGCAGTGGGCGCATTGATGGTGCTGGTGGGAGTCCAGATGTCGTCAGTGCAAGGTACAGGGGTAGGCGTCGGCGTCGGTGTCGGTGACGCTGTTGGTGTGGGCGTCGGCGTGGGCGAGGCCGTGGGCGTAGGTGTGGGAGTTGCGGGCTGCCCTGGTAGAGACACATCATCCACATACATCCCCGTGAGGTCGCCGAAGCCATCCTCATGCACCAGGAACTTGATCCGCACGGTCTGCCCAGCATAAGGAGCCATGTTCACCGTCTGGTTTACCCAAGCTTGATTGTTACTACACTGATGGAAGATCGTTTGCAGGATATTGCCGGAGCTGTCGGTAATGTAAGCGTCCTGCCAGTCAAACGCGATGCTATCCGTGGTGCAGTCCCAGTGCCAGAAGCTCAGTGTGCCTCCACCAGCTGGCGCGGTAAACTGCTGATAGAAGGAGCTGTCCCCGCCTGCCTCGGCCGCCCTGCCGCAGAAGCCATCGGGCGCGTCGCCCGCGAATGCGGAATAAGTCCCGCTGTGCGAAAGGGTGTTCGTGACTACGGGCGTTGCGTTATCGCCGTCGATCACCCAGCCGGGATTGAAGCTGCCAGTTTCGAAGCAGCCGTTTACGATGACCCCGCCATCACAGGCCGTTGGTGTCGGCGTGGGTGTGGGCGTTGGAGTTGGCGTAGGACTAGCAGTTGCTGTTGGAGTCGGGGTAGGCGGTGGGCCCACTGGGGCGCAGTATCTTCCGCCCGTGTTAAACTCGGTATTGCCACCGTTGTTAGTCCCGCCCCATACAATCATTTCACCATCAGCCCAGACGGCGGTGTGATTGTATCGGGCATCGGGTGCATTCGTAGTGCTGGTAGCTATCCATTGGTCCACGGTAGGGTAATATTTGCCGCCGGTGTTGAACGCGACCCCGTCGCTGTCCTCGCCGCCCCATATGATCATTTCGCTGCCTGTCCATACGCCCAGATGACGATATCGACCATCGGGTGCGTTGACGGTGCTGGTGGGTGTCCAACTGTCTTTACTGGGATTGTATCTCCCACCGGTGTTGAACACGACGCTTAGGTTGTAGCCGCCCCAGACGATCATCTCGCTCCCGGTCCACACTGCGGCTACAGTCGTTCGGGCATCAGGCGCATTTGTCGTGCTGGTTGCAGTCCAACTGTCCGTGTTGGGATTGTATCTGCCGCCGGTGTTGAACACGACGCTTAGGTTGAACCCGCCCCAGACGATCATCTCATTGCCAGTCCACACCGCACCACGCGTAGCTCGCGCGGAGGGAGCGTTAATAGTGCTGGTGGCTGTCCAACTGTCTGTGTCAGGGTTATATCTTCCGCCCGTGTTAGTGGTGCCGCCTTGAATGTAGCCGCCCCAGAGGATCATTTCGCTGCCACTCCACACCGCCGCCTGACCTTCCCTGCCACTGGGCGCGTTGGTAACACTGGTAGGTATCCAACTGTCCGTGCTGGGATTGTATCTCCCGCCAGTGTTCAAATAGTTAGCTTGATTATCAACGCCGCCCCATACAATCATTTCGCTACCAGTCCACACTGCCGTATGAAGGTATCGTCCATCCGGTGCGGTGGTTGTGCTGGTGGCCTGCCAATTATCCGTGGCTGGGTCATATCTGCTGCCGGTGTTCAGAAGCCATGCAAAATCGAAAATGCCGCCCCAGATAATCATTTCATTGCCCGTCCACACCGCCGTGTGGAAACTTCTTTGTGAGGGCCAGGACGCCGTGGCTGTCCAGCTATCGGTGACGGGATCATATCTGCCGCCTGTGTTTAGCTGACCATCGGAAGAGTTAACCCCACCCCATACTATCATTTCGTTGCCGGTCCACACTGCGGTGTGCTGGTCTCGCCCAGAGGGCACGTTGGTGGTGCTGGTTGCTGTCCAACTATCGGTGTTAGGAGTGTATCTCCCGCCGGTGTTTAAATCGCCACTGCCACCCCAGATGATCATTTCGCTGCCGGTCCAGACTGCGGTGTGGGAGTCTCGTGCAGAGGGGGCGTTGTTCGTGTTGGTGGCTACCCAACTGTCGCTGGTCGGATCGTATCTGCCGCCGGTGTTCAAATCGTTGATGCCATCAGGGGTTCCGCCCCAGACGATCACTGCGCTGCCACTCCACACGGCCGTGTGAGTGTACCGGGCAGTGGGCGCGTTGGTGGTGCTGGTGGCCACCCAACTGTCGCTGGTGGGATTGTATCTGCCGCCGCTATTGAAAGCGAGCCCGTTGGCTTCTCCGCCCCAGACGATCATTTCGCCGCCAGTCCACACCGCCGTGTGAGAGGCTCGGCCAGTGGGCGCGTTAGTGACGCTGGTAGCTGTCCAACTATCGGTGCTGGGATTGTATCTCCCGCCCGTGTTCAGAGGGTTCGTGTTAGAATCAAGGCCGCCCCAGACGATCATTTCGCTGCCGGTCCACAAGGCTGTGTGGACTATTCGCGCGCTAGGCGCGTTGGCCGTGCTCGTGGCTGTCCAAGTGTCGGTGCTGGGAGTGTATCTGCCTCCGCTGTTCAAGTACTGATAGCCACTAAAGTAAAACGTCCTCCCGCCCCAGACGATCATCTCGCTGCCGGTCCACACCGCCGAGTGAAACTCTCGTTCCGCGGGTGCGTTCGTCATGCTGGTTGGCGCCCATGTATCGGTGCTGGGGCTATACCTCCACCCCGTAGCCACGTCGAAACCGCCACTGGTACCGCCCCAGACGATCATCTCACTGCCCGTCCATACCGCCGTGTACCAGATACGACCGTTCGGTCCGACGGACGTATCAGTCCAAGTATCATCACTGCATCCGACACCTGTTATCGCAGGGAGCGTATAGTTACCGGACGCTGTTGTCGTCAGCGCAGGCATTTCGTTTTGTTTTGTGGCGAGCCACGACTCCAGCGCCTCTTTGTGCCACGCTACAGTAGCCAGCTTTAGGCGGTTTTCGCCTTTCTCGAGTACGGCTGTCGCGAAGTAACGCGACTCATCTTCTTGCAATGGGCTTACGACTCCCGTTTTGATCTGCGCTAGCGGTTCCTGCGATGGCGACCGTGCCCGCTGCGCAGGGAACACGCCTGCTGCTACGGCGCGCTCATGCTTCGCATCGCCAAATATCGCCGCCAGTTTTTG
The DNA here is from genome assembly GCA_049802315.1 of Candidatus Udaeobacter sp. Classification (GTDB taxonomy): domain Bacteria; phylum Verrucomicrobiota; class Verrucomicrobiia; order Chthoniobacterales; family UBA10450; genus Udaeobacter. The sequence goes on along the minus strand of JBARMF010000003.1, from coordinate 323 downwards.
CACGGTTTTATCCCATTCGCGGATGTTCAGCTTCAACGAGCGTCCAGCGTCGGGGTTAGTTTCCGCATCGGAGCTGTCGCCTTTTACCAATTCGATTTCGCTGTACGTCCCGCTCGTCTGTCTCATCTGTTCGACAGTGGCATGTGCGTGAAGATCAGTCTCCGCGCGCTGCTTTAGCTGGCCGTGAATTCCTTGGTCGTACGCATACCAGCTTGTCAGAAGACGCTGAGCTAATGCTGGGCGGGCTAGGCATTCCGCGATGACAAACGGATCGCTGCCCAGCGCTGCGAACAGTTCGCGTAAGACTTCGGGCTGCTTAGTGT
>JBARMF010000002.1:0-4011 GCA_049802315.1 Candidatus Udaeobacter sp. | reverse complement strand
TTTAGCGGTTCTCTTTGCCAAAGCTTCCACGAAATTCAGCGAGATCAGTTGAGTGGCTGATTTTCGTGACGAACCACGGCTCGGGTGACAGCGTCGATACTGTCTGCTCCTGGATCGCCTTTCCGATGGGCGTCGGTCCGAAGGCGATCGAATGACCGGACTTCGCGACAGTAATGTAGTTTTGCCCTCTGTTTTGGCAGAGGAACGCGCCTTGTTCCCCGTCGAGCAGGTTGGCGAGATCCAGTCCGCTTACGGGCACATTGATTTCTAGTTTCATTTGCTATACCTCCCTTGTTTTTGGTTTCTCTTCGTCTTAATCCCCGAGCTTCGTGCATCGCTTCGTAATCGCGAGGTAACTTAAGTTCCCTTTTTTGTTCGGCGTTCGTTGAACGTTCCGGTGAAAGGCGTAGTCCTTTATTTACGCGCTTTTTCGCGCGTAAGGCACACATGAGGGGAGACGGCTGGCTTGGTGGCAAACGTGAACCGGTGAACGGACCGGCTTTGGAAAAGCCTCTGCTCAAACTGCACCGCGCCACGGACGTAAAGTCGTTCTGGAAAGCTGTTCACCGGTTGCTCTCGGCTTCAATCGCGTGTCACAACGTCGGCCTGCTGCTTCAGCAAAATCCAAGTGCGCCTGTAATTGCAAAATGGACGCGATTTATGCCCCGCGATTTCTTCGGGGCAAAGGCTCTCAAGCGGTGCGGGGTCCAACGGCCGCGCAAGAAGCTCGTGCGTCTAAATGATCTTTTCCGCAATCGCAGTAGCTTCGTAAGATCAGGCTTTTATCGCCGCTACATGGCGCCGCAAAAATGCGCCCACGGCACCGCATTTTTCGTTTGGAAACGGCAGAGACTCATTTGCGCGATAGCGATTCTGCGCACGGCAAAGCAGGGCGATTTTTCAACGACGGAGATAAAATTGCTTCGGCAATTGTACCCGCAATTTCTGGCCGCGCTTCGCGGGATCGAATCGCTCGAGCGCGAGCGTTGCGTGCGAGCGGATTTTGAAGAAGTGCTCCGGGGTTTGCCACTCCCCACGATAATCTTGCGCTGGAACTTGACACCGATTTACCAAAACAAAGCCGCGCGCGAGTTCTGCGCAGTATGGGAGAAAGGACCCGAAGAGGCGAAACGAACAAAAGCGAGTTCACCGATTCCTGTTGAGATTTTGGATCGATGCCGCGTACTCAAGCAAGAATGGATGGATGCGCGACGTCGAATGCGTTCGGAGCAACGCACGGATTTCAAAGAAGAACAGGTATGTCATCCGCGATCCCCGCATTTACTCGCGACAATTCAACTCAAGCAGATCAATTCCGTCGGCGTGGCGGGACCACACTTTCTCATCGCCTGCGAAAATCGTTGCCGAAACGGGGAACGCCCTGGGCGACTCAGGCTTTTCCGGTTGCCAGGCATCGCCCTGCTCACACGGCGCGAACGGGAAGTTGCGCAGCTTGCCTGCGAAGGACACAGCAACAAAGAGATCGCTGAAGACGCCTGCCTGAGTTTGCAGACAGTCAAAAAGCATCTGCACTCCGTCTTTCGCAAACTTCAGGTGCCAAGTCGCACGCGACTCGTCGCGTTGACGGCATGATTCGTCAGTAACGCACCCGAACAAGATACAAGCCTTCAGCGGGAGCGGCGAAGCGGGCAGAGCCGATTTCGCCGGAGCGCAGTCGCGAGGTGATTTCTTCGACACGCATTTTGCCGAGCGCACATTTCACCAGTGCGCCCACCATCAGCCGCACCATCTTGTAGAGGAAGCCGTTGCCGTCGAAGTCGATCGTGACGCAGGGGCCATTTTGGCGGACGCGCACCGAATTGATTGTGCGGATCGTGCTCGGTTCGGGTTTCCCGCGATTCGCTGCGAAAGCCGCGAAGTCGTGAGTTCCGACGAAATGTTTCGCCGCTGATTTCAAAATGTTTATATCGAGTGGCTGCGCAATGTGCCAGGCACGATGGTACTCGAATGGATGCAGAATGGGCGCGGTCCAGATTCTGTAACGATAAATTTTTCCTTTTGCCAAAAGACGCGCGTGAAAATCCTCCGACACATAACGACAGCGAAGCACGCGAATAGCTGGAGGCAGCAACGCATTAAGCGCTTCGACCCAACGCTCAACTGGTAAAAATCTGTTCGCGAAGTTCACGTGCGCGCATTGCGCGAGGGCGTGAACACCGGCGTCCGTCCGTCCCGCGCCGTGAACGCGCACAGCTCCGCCAGTGACGCGCTCGAAGGCGCGCTCGACGTGATCCTGCACCGTGTTGCGATGAGATTGGCTCTGCCAGCCGGAGAACGGCGCGCCGTCGTAAGCGACGATCAGTTTTAGTCTTCGTGATTGGTAGGGACGCTGCGCTGCGGCGTCCGGTCGGCGCAGCGCGCCGACCCTACCCATGGGCTGATTACCCGTCACTGCTAGAAGTATGTTCCGCAGCTTTCAGTGATCGGCGATCCAGATAGCTTTGCAAAATCATTTGCGCCGCCACCTGATCCACGTAGCCGCGGGTATGCCGGGTTTTCTTGCCCGCGTCACGCAATGCTCGGTGGGCTGCGACTGTCGTGAGTCGCTCGTCCCAGGTGACGACAGGGCAGGGGAGAATCACGCGTAGCTTTTCAACAAAATCGAGAACCTCGGTCGCAGCACTACCGAGCTGTCCATTCATCTGACGCGGAATTCCAGCGACGACATGATCCACTTTTTTATCACGAACAATTTCCGCGACGCGTGCTGCCGGTTGTTGGTTTGCTGAAATAGTCTCCAGCGGATGTGCCAGCAACTGCAGCTCATCAGAGATCGCCACGCCGATCCGCGCCCGTCCAAAATCGAGAGCCAAAATGCGATTCATATGTCCCAAGGAATGACGGCTTCCCAGCCGTCACCTTTTGAAATCGACGGATGCCCAAGCCGTCGTCCCTTGGTGCTGCGGTGCGTCCCCATGCGTGTCGGCCAAATCCCTGTCATTGCAGTTCCGGCGGAAGTTTGCCGATTAAGTCTTTGATCCGTTCCGCTTCGTGCCGATGACAAATCAAAAGGGCATCTGGCGTACGGACGACGATCAAATCATGCACGCCGAGTAGCGCTATCGTCGTTCCATTTTCTTCGAAAACGATGTTGTTGCTGGAATTGATCGCAGTGATTGCACGGTTGGCGGCGTTTCCGCGTTTGTCCTTTTCAAAATAATTCGCCACCGCTCGCCAGCTTCCGATGTCGTCCCAATCAAAGCCGGCTTCCACGACCAGAACGCGGTCTGCTTTCTCCATGATCGCGTAATCAAACGAGATGCGCGGCAGTTTGATGAAACGCTCCCGGAAAGCTGTCTCGAAATTCCCCGGCGCGCGCAATTGTGAAAGAAAATCAGCCAGCTCCGGGGCGTGACGGTTAAATTCGCGAAGCATCGTGGGCACAGACCATACAAACATCCCGGCGTTCCACCGAAAGTTTCCCCTGCGGACAAACGACTCCGCCAGATCAGAATTTGGTTTTTCCCGAAAGCGCACGACGCGATGAATTGCTTCGTTGTCGGGACGTTTGCGCAAACGCACCGGCTTGCCATGCTCGATGTAACCGAACCCGGGACACGCCCATGTCGGTTTGATGCCGATAGTCACAAGCTCGCTTGTCTCGTCGGCGGCATCCGCGGCAAGGATCAGTGTTTCCTGAAAGGCGGCCTGATTTTTGATGACGTGATCGGCAGGGAGAACAACCATCGTGGCTGCATGATCTCGTAACGCCACCCAGCCTGTTCCAAGCGCGATCGCCGCGGCAGTGTCGCGTTTGGCCGGTTCGGCTAAAATGTTTTCCCTTGGAAAATTCCCAAGCAAATTTCGAACTGCGCTTTCCTGTTCTGTGTTCGTGAGAATCAGCGTGCGTTCGGGCGGAATGAGCCCGTCGAGGCGCGCCAGAGTCTCTTCCAGCAACGTCTTGTCGGAGACGAGCTTTAGCAGTTGTTTGGGACGCGCCCGCCTGCTCAACGGCCAAAAGCGTTCGCCACTGCCACCGGCGAGGATGAG
>JBARMF010000001.1:0-3191 GCA_049802315.1 Candidatus Udaeobacter sp. | reverse complement strand
GTGGCCGTCTCATTGTGATCAGAGTTGCGAATTTCGGCTGGAACGTTGCCGCCAATCTGAAGATCGATGGCCAAACCGTTGCGAACATTGTCCAGGGTCGGCGTTACGACCACCGCATCCCGGCCGGGCGGCATGTTCTGACGGTTTCAGCCGTGCCAAACAACGACATGCGCCAGCCAACCTCGATTACTGTAAACGTGCGGCCCGGCGGAACCTACATCTTTACCGCGCTCTGGGATTCCGACCACGTTTATCTGCGGCCAACGACTTTGTCGCCAGCGGAGATGGCAAAATTGGGACTTTGAGAAGCGCTATTTAATCTTCGCCAGAATCCCTTCCATCTCGCTCCGGCGAAACGCGCGCAAGGTTTGGGCTTTGACATTACCGAGTGAACCCACCTTAAGGATGAATGCGCTCATGGTCTCATCATCCGGCGCCTCAATAATGACGACCCCATCGTAAGCGCCCATCGTCCAGTATTCCTCGACAATCTTCATTCCCATCTTATTCGCCTCGGCCATGGCAGCGTCGCCGCGCTTCACTGTGTCTTGAATGTTGCGAATGCCCTGGTCGCTAAACTGAATCAGACAGACATAACTAGCCATATTGTGTTACTCCTTTCGTTGGTGTCGGCTGAAACGGTACTGCGAATCTCAGGCTGCGCAAAAAGACAGGAGACGTATATGTTCTTCCTGCCAGGAGAGGAATAACACGCTGACATGGAACCGGGTGAAGCCCTTGGTATTGCTGCGCAGATTGCGGTCGCACTGGCCGGTTTCGCAGGCGTGGTCGTCGTTTTTCGCCGCGAAGCCGTTCACGAATGGTCGGGGATCGACAAACTCCGGTTACGTCTTTTGCTCGCCAATTCCATCCTGCCGCTGGGTCTTTCCATGCTGGGATTGCTGCTGCTCACGGTCGAACCCATGCCCCCAGGAATCTGGAGATGGTGCAGCGGCATCACACTGGTCGCCACTCTTTTATTCGTTACGGGAATTTCGAAAATTTTCCGGCGTTTAGATCTCCAAAATGTGCAGCGCCAGCGCGACACTCGATTCATTTATTACGTGTTCGGAGCCTTTGGCGTGATAGCCATACTCTTGCAAGTGTTCAACATTACTTTACTCGGCGCGTTCTGGCCATTTTTCGCGGCAATCGTATACCAACTCGTTACGGCTATGGCCCAATTTGCCCGGATGATCCTTCTGCTGCCGGAATGAATGGGCAAACGTCCTGAGCACGGGGGTGAGTTACAACACTGGTTCGGTGTCATGAAGTCGGTTGTAATCAACGGTGAGCCGCCCGCCGCCGTGCTCGGTATAAATTTCGACGAAACGTTCGCCGAAGCGTACATCGCGCCAGCTGTAATCCTTTTGCGTTTGAACCGCCGCTGCGAGGACAGGATCGATTCCAACCACTGATACTATGAACAGCGCACGGCTGGCTTCAAGAGACTCAACAGTCGCATCAAAAAGCGGGCTCTTGTCGTCGAGTGTATGCCGCAGAGTCAGCGCCGCGGGGAAAACCGTCAGTCGATCGAAATGGAGTTTGAGTACATAGAAGTAGCGGAAATCTCCGCCCTCAACTAACCGTTCGTCGCGCGAGAACATGATCCGGAACTCGGCCTCGACCATGCTGTGTTGATTTTCGTTGCCGATTCGCACCATCAGCGTCGGCTTTCCATTTAACGGCGCAATGACCATGGAATTGCTGAACACAACGCGCGCCATCGGGCGCGAAAAGCGCACGAAAATGAGGCCGGTCATCGCGGCGAGTAAAAATATCCCGGTCATGATTTCGACGGTGCTGATGATGTGACCGTAAAGTGTTTGCGGATACATGTGGCCATAGCCAACCGTGGCCAGCGTTTGCACGCTGAAAAAGAAGCAATCAAAAAACCGACTTCCGCCAGTGCTGCCGGCGATACTGTCTTGCTGGAGACGGTAAAGCGCGGCGAAGAAAAGGTTTAGCCCGATGTAAAGACTGGCGACAAAGAGGGCGAACTGCGGCCATCTTAAACCGAGAAGCCAGCGATAGACATCGCGCCACCGCCAGGCATCTGTACCGACTTTGACGAATTCGACCTGCCCGGAGCGAATGGAAACCTGACTCGGCTTCCGCTGCCGCTTCTTCATCCTCTTTCCGCGCATCTCGATCTAATCTGCGGACATTGGCAATTGGTCAACAAATCCAGCGATCGCGCTAAGGATCCGTCGATCAATATCTTCCTGCGTTTCGCCTGTCGCCTGGAACTGGCGCTTCGGCACGCGCAGCGAATGATCGCCGCCCTCAACAACGTGCAAAAAGTTTGGCGCTTTCATCTCGGCTCGAACGCACTCCAGCAGATCCAGCGGACACAGCGCGTCGCGCGTGCCTTGCACAAAGAGGATAGGCGCAGTCAGTCCCCGCAGAACTTCGTCGCGAAGTTTTGTACGATCGCCCATGGCGCAAAGCGGATAGCCAAGGCAAACTACGCCATCGACCTTTTCCTCGAGCGACACGTGACATCCGATCCGACCACCCATGCTTTTCCCGATAAGAAATATCGAGTCTGGTCGATATTTTTCTCGCGCCGCTTCCAGCGCCGCCCGATGCGCTGCGATCAGTTGCGGCAACGGATCGGGCCGTTTCGGCCCCGTGCGCATGTAATCGTAATCGAAACTCTCGATCTCACCGATCTCCGACAAACGCCGTTTCCAATTTTGCATCCACGGATGCGAAGAAGGCGCGCCCGCCCCTGGAGCAAAAAGAATTAACCGTCGGCTCACGGGAGTTTCCTGTGCAAAAGCTCAGTCCAACACCGCTGTCGCTTCAATCTCTATGAGAAATTCTGGATCTGCCAGCGCTGAGACGCCGAGCCAGGTACTTGCCCGAGGATTCTCCGGAGAAAAGAATTCTCTTAAAGCAGTGCCCACCGCTGTTCCGCTCTCAGCCTGATAGTCCACTACGTAAATCCGCAGAGCAACAACGTCTTCTAACGTGCCGCCAGCCGCCGCCATCGCCGTTTCAAGATTACGGAATGCTTGCCTAGCCTGCTCAAGAACGCTGTCCCCGCCGCCGATGTTCTTCTCTGCGTCCCAAGCCGTTTGTCCAGAGATGAACACCATCTTTCTTCCGCTGGCGACCACAACCTGGGAAAAGCCATGGGGCAAGCTTTGGAACAGACTATCGGGATTGAGGTATTCCTTCGGCAT